>URVF01000058.1 GCA_900551185.1 uncultured Collinsella sp.
ATCTACACGCGTAAGATCGTCGGCAGCGTCAGATGTGTATAAGAGACAGGCTCAAGGTCAAAGCCCTGATAATCGCCGTTGTCATCCTTGTACTCAAACGGAGCGTACTCGGCAGAGGTGCCGACGGTCAGCGTACCATCCTTGACGAGCGCGTACTCCTTGGAGCCGTCGACCTTCTCGACCTTGGCGTCGTCAGAGCTGCTGGAACCGGCATCAGAACCAGAGGTGGCGTTGGACGAGCCGCAGCCCGTCAGTGCGAGGGCGAGCGCCATGGCACCCGTGGCGGCAAATGCGCCAAGCTTCTTGAGCTTCATAATCAGTCTCCTTCCGGTGACCTCGTTTGATTCAGAGGCCTGCAAAAACTGTTGGCTATTATGCACCTGGAATTACGAATCTGCAATGAGAAAACTGATTGAAACAAACCCATAACGTGAATGGAATACTCTACTTTGTGACAGTCATTACTGCTGCAATGACCTTAATAATCTAATTTCAGCTGCATAACCTGCAAGTTCGTTCGGAGTCTCCAAAATAAACGGCAGCGAACACAAACGGCCATTCGATACAATATTCTGCATAACCTGCATACCGCCACCAAATTCCTCGCTGCCAAGGTATCCCTTGCCGATGCACTCGTGACGATCTTTATGGGCGCCACAAGGGTTCTTCGAATCGTTGATGTGTACGGCATGCAAGCGATCGATACCCACCACGCGGTCGAACTCGTCGAGTACGCCGTCCAGATCATGGATGATGTCGTAGCCGGCATCGCTCACATGGCAGGTGTCCAAACAAACGCCCAGCTTATCGGACAGCTCTGGGCACTTGGCGGCAACGCCCTCGATAATGCACGCCAGTTCTTCAAAGCTACGGCCCACCTCGGTGCCCTTGCCTGCCATGGTCTCAAGCAATACCGTCGTCTGCTGTCCCTCAAACATCACCTGGCACAGCGTGTCGACAATCATCTGAATGCCGACGTCTGCCCCCTGTCCCACATGCGCACCGGGATGAAAATTGTAGTAGTTGCCGGGCAGTGCTTCCATGCGCTGCAGATCCTCGGCCATGGCCTCCAGGGCAAACTCGCGCGCTCGCTCCTTAGCGGAGCAGGGGTTATAGGTATACGGGGCATGCGCCACCAGCGGTCCAAAGTCGTTTTGCGCCATAAGCTCGCGCAGAGCCGCCACGTCATCCATGTCAAGGTCTTTTGCCTTGCCACCGCGCGGGTTGCGCGTAAAGAACGCAAAGGTATTGGCGCCAATGGACAACGCCGTCTCTCCCATTGCCCGATAGCCCTTCGTCGTCGAAAGATGACATCCGATCGTCAGCATCTCCAACTCCCCCTCATCAGTTGCGGTGAAATACGGTCTATTGGTGCCTTATTTTGGCGCAAACAGACCGTATTCCACCGCAAGTTATAAAAGGGGCATCAGAGATGTGGGCCGCCAGGCACCACGGGCGCCGGCGTCATGATCCCCTACGCGTCAGCGCCAAGTCCTAGAGGGCTAGACGGATTGCATCGATAATGCGCGCGCAGCGCTGCGTGGCGGCAAGGGGCATGACGGGACTCTCGAGTTTCCCCGCCCGGATGAGCTGGGTCGCATGCTGGATTTCGCCGTAGAAATCATCAACCTCAAATGGTGCATCGATTTCGAGTACTCGACCGTCGGAATACTTCACATGGGCGAGCTCGGGGCGATGGAGACGCTCGATTTCCAACGAGCCTCGCTCACAGGCAATCGTTAAGCGGCTTTCATATGTTGCTTTGCCGTCGCACACCATATGAATGGGTATACCGCCGACGCTCATACGGATCTCGTCGGCCCAATCGACGCGGCCGCCTGATACGTCACGCCAGCGAACTTCACGGGATGAAACCTCGCACGCGCCCGCGAGCAAATCCTCAAACCAACCGACCGCATAGCAGCCCATGTCATATAGACAGCCGCCCTGCAACGAATCAAGCAGATAGCCCGAAGGAGGCTCGCCGTAATCGAGCTTTTGCACGCTTTCAATCGAGACAATACGGCCAAGCTCACCCGACGCAAGCAAGTCCTTCACGCGAGTGCGCATCGGACAAAACCGATTCTTCATCGCCTCCATAAACAGCACGCCGCGCTCACGAGAGGCGGAGGCAATCGAGAGAGCCTCTTCCTCACTCAAAACGGCCGGCTTTTCGCACAGCACGGCCTTTCCGGCGCGCAGCGCGCGACAGGCCCAACGCGCATGCATGCCATGCGGAAGAGCCAAGTAGATTGCGTCGACATCGGTGTCGGCAATCAGCGCGTCATAAGCCGCATTGCCGTTATCGTCGACCGAGGCATGGCCATGCGCAGCATCGATCGAAAACGCTCGGCAAAATTCCTCGACATGTGCAGGAGTGCGGCCGGCCGCAGCCACCAGCCGTGCCCCGTCGACCTTCTTGAGCGACGGGGCAAATCGATGAGAAATGTGCCCAGCGCCCAAAATGCCCCAACGAACCTCACGCGAATCATTACGTAAACCTCGGTCACCCACGATAGCCTCCCATCAGTTGCGGTGAAATAGTTCCTGTTGATGCCTTATTCTGCCGCAAACAGGAACTATTCCATCACAAGATATAAAAGGGTCATGAGGAGCGAGTTTTGCCGAAGACTTTAAGCATGGCCGTTACGGGGCCCGGCTGGAAGCGCCGGCGCACGTCATCGAGACGCTCGGGGATATCGATATGCTGCGGGCAGTGGCGCGCGCATTTGCCGCACTTGACGCAATTGCTCGCCAGCTTGGCCTCGCTTGTGCGCACCGCACTCGCCGTAAAGTATTGCGACAGCCCCGTAAACCAGCTGTGCGCATAGCTCGCGTTGTAGGCGGCAAAGCAGCCGGGAATGTTGATACCCTTGGGACATGGCATGCAGTAGCCGCATCCCGTGCAGGGCACGCGATTCGATTTTTCAAACTCATCCAGCACGTGCGCGATCGTGTCGAGCTGGTTGGCAGTCATCGAATTCGGCAACGCGAGGTCTGCCAGTGACGAGTTCTCATCCACCTGCGCGGTATCGGTCATACCAGAAAGCAACATGGTCACCTGGGGATGATTCCACACCCACGAAAGACCCCAGGCGGCAGGAGTGCGCAAATGCGGGTCACGGGCACTATCGAGCACAGCGCGGGCCCGTGGCGGCAGCTTGCCCGCTAAACGCCCGCCCAGCAGCGGCTCCATCACAAACACCGCGAGGCCTCGCTCGGCGGCGGCCATGAGCCCCGCTGTTCCCGCCTGATATCGCTCTCCAGCGTAATTGTACTGGATCTGGCAAAAGTCCCACTCATATGCATCGAGCATCGTCAGGAAGTCCGCTGCGCTGCCGTGGTACGAAAAACCAATCTGGCGAATACGCCCCGCCGCCTTTTGACGCGCGATCCAGTCCTCGATGCCCAACGCCACCACACGTTCCCACTGGGCGGGCGAGGTAATGTTGTGCATGAGGTAATAGTCGATATGGTCAGTCCGTAGGCGGCGCAGTTGCTCGTCGAAGAACCGGTCGAAATCCTCCGCGCATTTGCACGAAGCATGCGGCAGCTTGGTTGCGAGCAAAACCTGGTCGCGCAAGCCCAGGCGCTCAAGCGACGCACCCACGCACGCCTCGTTGCCGGGATAGAGATAGGCCGTGTCCAGGTAGTTAATCCCCTGCTCCACCGCACGGGAAATGATGGCATCGGCTGTCTTCGCATCGGGGTGCCCCGGTGCACCGGGAAACCTCATGCAGCCCAGCCCCAACGCCGAGATACGGTTGCCGCTTTTGGGGTCAACGCGATATTGCACGGCCCCTCCTCTCCCCTCGAAGCCCTAATGAGGCGAAACACAACGGCCACGTCATCGAAACACATCGGAATCGCAATTGAGAACGTATCGTAACGCAGCAGAAATCGAGCCGTCACGGCACCGCTTTAACATCAGCAAAAAGCCCGATGAAAGGAGCCGGGCATGACCACGCGCGAGGACGCCTACCCCCTACCCCGGCGAGCAATACATCCTCTCGGTCGACCGCTATCAGATCGAGGTCATGGACCATCTGGACGAGCTTCCCGCCACGGGTGCCGTCATCTTCTGCACCTTCCCCAAGGTCCGCGATGGCGTCGGATACCCCGCCCGCGTCTTTGCGGTCTGCCCTGCAGCGTAGCGTCCAGGTAAACGTTTCTTTTTTATAACAGCCGCCCCGCGCACCCACCAATCACCCTGGCAGCATACAATCCATCAGGCGCCCCTTACGCGGGCGCCTTTTACATGGGGAGATGATTCACATGCAGATCAACAAGGTCGCCTTTATCGGCAAGGGCGGCGTCGGCCTGCTCTACGGCAGCATGATCGCCCGGGCGCTCGGCAACGACGCCGTCGAATACGTCATGGATGATGCCCGTTTTGAGCGTCATGCGAACGACGCGCTCACCGTCAACGGCAAGCCCTGCGATCTCACGTCCGTCCGCGCCAGCGAGGCGACGCCCGCCGATCTGGTCATCCTGACAGTCAAGACCACCGGTCTCGACCAAGCACTCAAGACTATGGAGCGCGTCGTGGGACCCAACACGCTCATCGCCTCGCTGTGCAACGGCATTACGAGCGAGCAAAAGATTGCCGAACGCTTTGGCTGGGAGCATACCGTTCTTGGTATCTGCCAGGGCATGGACGCCGTGTTTCTCAACGGCGCGCTCACCTTTACCAATGCGGGCGAAATCCGCTTTGGCGCGGCGGCCGGCACGAACCCCGCAACCATCACCGCGATCGACGAGCTCTATACGCGCTGCGGCATCGCCCATACCGTCGAGGACGACATCGCCCACCGCATGTGGGCCAAACTCATGCTCAACGACGGCATCAACCAGACCTGCATGGCCTACGGCGGGACCTACGGAAGCGCCACGGAGCCGGGCTCCGAGCAGCGTCACTGCTTTGTTTCCGCCATGCGCGAAACGCTTGCGGTCGCCAACGCCGAGGGCGTTGAACTGACCGAGGCAGACCTGACGCAAATGGTGCACCTCATCGAGGGAATCGACCCCGCCGGTATGCCCTCGATGGCTCAAGACCGCATCGCAAGGCGCAAAACCGAGGTTGATGAGTTCGCGGGCACCATCTGCCGCCTCGCAGCCAAACACAATATCCAGGCGCCGCAAAACGAGTGGCTCTATCAGCGCATCCGCGATATCGAGAAAAGCTGGTAGCGCCAACGTGCCGCATTCAACAGCCTTAACAGCAAAACCGCCGCAAGGGAACCTTTCCCCTGCGGCGGCCTTCATCTTCGTCTATGACCGGCGGCCGATCTCACAACAGTTAGCGTTGCGACCCCGGCACCTCGTCCTCATCGTCGCGACAAAGGACAACACCGGCGCTTCCCAGCAGCGTGGCCGCGATCAGCACGCCGACCACGATAGGAGCAGCCCCGCATGTCCCCTGCATGCCCGCGACGAGCGCGGCCGTGGGACCAAGGCAGCCAAGCATCAACGCGACGGCGGCAACGGTAATATCTCGAGCATTCACAAGACCACTTCCTCCAAGAGAAAGACCTTATTTCTCAAGAACCAGTGTGCTCCGCATCCATTCGCCCAGCGTACCGCCACGGTAAGGGCTCTGTTAACTCAAACGCATACATAGAACGGACGTCATTACGTTGCCCTAAAGCTCGGTAAAGACGCCCGTCCGCCAAATATCCGTGATGCAGAAAAATTACCAACCGGTGTAGTAGTCGGTGGTTCCGGCAGCGCAGCCGGAGTCATAGACCTTGCAATCACCCTTGGAGCCCGTAAAGGTCGAGCCCTGGGCCATATCGCCCGCGGCAACAACGTAATAGCCGTCGGAATCGCGCCAGAAGCCCTCAGAATCCTGAGTCCATTCGCCCGTGCGATAGTGATAAAGCACATTGCTGCTGTAATAGGTCTCGCGGCGCCCGTTGTAGTTATTGACACCCGCAGAGCGCGTCAGGCCCGATCCGTTCGCGTAGGACGCGGCAGACGCGTAGGACGGAGTGTAACCGGCGTTGTAGTACGAAGCCTGGGCGACCTCGGCAGCCTCCGCCTCGGCGGCAGCCTCGAGCGCTTCGCGCTTGGCATCCTCAAGCGCAGTGCGCAGCTCATCGAGCTCGGTCGACTTGGCGTCGACCTCCCCCATCGTCAACAGGCTACCCGCGCCGTCGATACAACCCTGCAGCACAGCGCGCTCGTCATCCGTGGCATAGTCACCGTACATGTTCATGACAATCTGAGCGCGCATCTCCAGGGAATCGCGCTTGGCCTCCATCGAGGCGTTCCACTCCTGCATGGAACCATAACCATCGCCGCGATAGTCAACGGGCTGTACCAGCGTCGTCTCGGACGGCGTAGATCCAACCGTATCGGACAGTGTTGCGGCGTGGGCATCAGTTGCACCGGCACCCGCCAAAAGTGCCACGGTCAGAGCGGCGGAAAGGGCGGCGGCTTTCGGTTTTCGTGAATCGATCCTCATGTAGCTAGAAACCTCCGTAGTGCGTTTTTGCTGCGTTTGAGCTGCGTGTGATTCGATCGCGCTGCATAGTACCCCGAGCAAATCGCGACCTGCGGTTTTACTCAAAAGGCGCACGTCAATTGCGTAAAACTCACATCCTCTTAACAGGAGTTTTCCACATCTCGATTGCATAAAGCATGCCAAAAACCCTGTTTTTGCACCCGCTCTATGCAAAAAAGGCGCCTGTGCAACCATTGTTCGCACAGGCGCCTTAAGCAGGCATTTTATGCAGTTATACCTATCGAGTCGCAAGGGGTCCTTGCACAAGTCGCCTTACTCGTCCAGCGCGGCGAAGGCCTGCTTCAGATCCCAAATGATATCCTCGGCGTTCTCGGTACCGATGGAAAGACGGATCGTGGAGGGCGTGATGTTCTGCTCGGCGAGCTCCTCGGCAGAGAGCTGGGAGTGCGTAGTGGTAGCCGGGTGCACGACGAGCGACTTGACGTCGGCCACGTTGGCGAGCAGCGAGAAGACCTGCAGATGGTCGATGAACTTCCAAGCTGCCTCCTGGCCACCCTTAATCTCAAAGGTAAAGATCGAGGCACCGCCGTTGGGGAAGTACTTCTGATAGAGCTCGTGATCGGGGTGCTCAGACAGGCTCGGGTGGTTCACCTTGGCGACATGGCTATCACCAGCCAGGAACTCAACGACCTTCTTGGTGTTCTCGACATGACGGTCAACGCGCAGCGACAGAGTCTCGGTGCCCTGGAGCAGGATCCAAGCGTTGAACGGGCTGATGCAGGCGCCCTCGTCACGCAGCAGGATGGCGCGGACATAGGTTGCGAAGGCGGCGGGACCGGCAGCCTCGGCAAACGAGACGCCATGGTAGGAGGGGTTGGGCTCGGCGATCTGCTCATACTTGCCGCTCGCCTTCCAATCGAAGTTACCGCCGTCGACGATCACACCGCCCAGCGAGGTGCCGTGGCCGCCGATAAACTTGGTTGCGGAGTGGACGACGATGTTGGCACCATGCTCCAGCGGACGGAACAGATACGGGGTGCCGAAGGTGTTGTCGACGACAACCGGTAAACCGTGCTTCTTGGCGATCTCGGAGATGGCGTCGATATTGGGGATGTCAGAATTGGGGTTGCCGAGCGTCTCGAGGTAGATGACCGTGGTGTTGTCCTTGATGGCGCCCTCGACCTCGTCCAGGTTGTGGGCATCGACGAAGGTGGTCTCGACGCCAAACTGGGAGAGCGTATGCTCCAGCAGGTTGTAGGAGCCACCGTAGATGGTCTTCTGAGCCACCACGTGGTCACCGGCCTGGGCAAGAGCCTGCAGGGTATAGGTGATGGCAGCAGCACCGGAGGCGACGGCAAGACCTGCCACACCACCCTCGAGTGCGGCGATACGGTCCTCGAAGACGCCCTGGGTGGAGTTGGTCAGACGGCCGTAGATGTTACCGGCGTCGGCAAGACCAAAGCGGTCAGCGGCGTGCTGGGAGTTGCGGAACACATAGCTCGTGGTCTGGTAGATAGGCACGGCACGGGAGTCGGATGCAGGATCGGCGCTCTCCTGGCCAACGTGCAGCTGCAGGGTATCGAAACCAAAGGTGTGCTCGGGGTTGTTGATGAACTGGCTCATGATGATCTCCTTGATCGAACAAAAGTTAATAAATTAGAGAGAAGTAAGTCGCTGTCTCCTGATCACGCCGACGGGCGCAAACAGGAGCCCGGCATTCGTCTTGGTAAGCATTTCATATGCGGGCCTCCTTTCGCATCCCGGTTCCGTGGTCGGTTTAATTACCTACCGCCTTTGTGTGTTTTGAATAGTACGAGCATTGTTTCGCTCGGTCAATCACTTAAAAGCGCTAACCTGTTATCGGTTTTGTAGATAACGCTCGAAAGGACGGCGCCGATGACCCTCCAGCAGCTTCGTTTTCTGATCGCCGTGGCAGAGTCCGGCTCAATCAACGCCGCAGCTCAGCGCCTCTATACCGCTCAGTCCAACATCTCAAACGCCGTCAAAAGCCTGGAGCAGGAACTCCACCTGGAGATCTTCACGCGCTCCAGCCGCGGCGTCACGCTCACCAACGACGGCACCGAGCTTTTGGGCTATGCGCGCCAGGTCGTAGAGCAGGCCGATATGCTCGAGGCCCGCTACGAGCTGTCTCTTATACACATCTGACGCTGCCGACGATCTTACG
>URVF01000059.1 GCA_900551185.1 uncultured Collinsella sp.
TCTACACGCGTAAGATCGTCGGCAGCGTCAGATGTGTATAAGAGACAGGGCCTGGGCAGCATTGTTGTCTTTCTCGCTGGACGAGCCCATCATGTCGCCCATGGAGTTGGCGTCAATGCCCTGGTTGAGCGAAAGGACGACAGTCTCGGGCAGGCTCATAATGTCGGCAATCTTGCCTCCATCGGCACGCTCTTCCTCGGTGCCCTCGTACGTTCGAATGCCGTTTTTGTCAGCCTTGCTAAACACGGCCTCCACAGCTTTAGCATCCTTGGCGCTCATAAAGAGTTCGAGGTCGTCGAGCGATTCGGCGCGAATGGTGTCGGGCACGGGTGAGGCGATGCCGCCTTGCTGCACGCCCACGTCGACGATGTCGCTCATATAGGTAGGCAGTGCCAGATCGGCGTTGCAGCTGATTACGATAAGTACGATAGCTGTGAACAGTGCCAGGATATGCTTTTTAAAGAGCTTGAGAATCCTCACTCGGCATCTCTCCTTTCTTGATTGCGGTCGATAATTTCGTTGGCGCGTCTAAGAAGGCGCACCATTTCTTGGGTATCTGTTTCGCCGAGCTGCTCGAGGAAAGCCGCGGTGCGGTCCTCGAATTCCCGACGTTTGATTTCGAGAACCTGGAATCCCTTGTCGGTCACTGTGACGTGTACGCGACGGCGGTCAGTCTTTGAGTGCTCGCGCTCAATCCAGCCCTTGGCCTCGAGGGCACGCAAAATATTGGCGATGCGGGCGCTCGAGACCCAGGCGCGATCGGCGAGTTCGCTCGGCGTGAGCGAACCGCCAGCGAGCATGAGGGCGCGCATGACGGCCATCTCGCCACTGAGGGCTTTGTCCACAAAGCGCGAAACGCGCTGGTGAATGCCGCCAAACTCGATAAGGAGCTGACGCCCAAGCTCATGGAAATCGGTATCTTCCACCGAAAACCCCTAACACTAGAAACTATTTTCGGTGAAAGATGATACCCCCATACGCGGGCCTCATACAGTGGGCAATATTAAGAGCTCATTAAGACTTAAAATCATTCAATTGCTGAAGCGTTTCAAAGAACTATTATGCCCGCGGTTAGGCGAGGGGTTGTCACCACCATGACGACTGGGACTCATATAATCGCCACGCGCGATGCTCCAACTTCCCGCGAGGAGACACCTTATATAAAGGGGGATGGAGTCATGGCATTTGACTTCACGGGCAAGACCGCGATTGTCACGGGCGGCACTCAGGGCATTGGCCTCGAGATCGCCAAAGGCATCGTCGCGGGCGGCGGACATGTCGCGCTCATCGCAAGGAACGCTGCTAAGGGCGAGGCCGCAGTGGCCGAGCTTGGCGAGGGCAACAAGTTCTATCAGCTCGATGTCGCCGATGCGCCCAAGGCGCGCGAGACCGTCGAGCAGATTTTTACGGACCTGCCGCAAACCAACATCTTGATTAACTGCGCTGGCGTCATCAGCACCAAGAAGTTCGACGAGATCGATGACACCGAGTGGCGCCGCACTATCGATATCAACCTCAACGGTACCTTCACTATGATGAACGCCGTGTACCCGCACTTTAAGGCGGCGCATGCCGGCACTATCGTCAACGTGAGCTCCGTTGCTGGCAAGATCGGCGGCGGCCTGCTTGGCACCGCTGCCTACGCGAGCTCCAAGGCCGGTGTCAACGGCCTTACCAAGGCGGTCGCCAAGGAGGGCGGCAAGTTTGGCGTTCGCTGCAACGCCGTGTGCCCGTCGCTCACGTTGACCGATATGACCTCGATTCTCTCTGACGAGAACTCTCAGCGCATCATCAACGGTATTCCTCTGGGCCGCGCTGCCCAGGCCAGCGAGCCTGCGCAGATGGTGCTGTTCTTCGCTTCCGACCTCGCCAGCTTCGTGAACGGCGAGATCGGCGACTGCGACGGCGGCATCGTCCTGGACGGGTAATACCCCACGACGATTATTCGGCGACGGCTCCTGCGACTCGGGACCGTCGCCTTCTTTCTGACATAGGCGCGTGCGGCTACGATTCGCATGCATCCAAAGGAGATATATATGAGTGAATCGACTGCGGTGGAGGCGCCGGCGGCAAAGGAGCCGTTCTTTAAGATGTCCTCCATCCCGGGTGCCAATATTTTGGTGCCGCTTTTGCTGGGCTGCCTGCTCAACACGCTATTCCCCGACCTGTTCAAAACGCTCGGCAGCTTTACGCTTGGTATGACCCAGCAGGGCGCAGGCCCGCTCGTGGGCGCTTTTTTGCTCATCGTCGGTACGACGATTTCGTTTAAGAGTGCTCCTGCCGCCGCTGCACGCGGCGCCATCATCATCGCCGTCAAGCAGATCGTGGTCGTTGCCGTGTCGCTGCTCATCCTTTATGTGTTCAACGACAACCTGTTTGGCATCTCTGCCATGGTGATGCTGGCGGCTTGCACCGGCGCCAACAACGCTATGTACGCTGGTCTGATGGGCACCATGGGCAATGAGGCCGAGCGTGGCGCCGTCGCCATCACCACGCTGGTTGTCGGCCCTCCGGTCACGATGATCGTGCTCGGCGCTGCCGGTCAGGCTCCGATCGGCTGGTCGCTCGTGGGCGCCATCCTGCCGATCGTCGTCGGCATTATTCTGGGCAACCTCTTCCCGAGCTTTAAGAAGATGATGGCACCGGCACTTTCCGCCATCATCGTGCTCGTCTTCTTTGCCATGGGCTCGACCATGACCTTTGGCCAGCTCATTAATGGCGGTCTTCCCGGTATTCTGCTCGGCGTGATCTGCTCGGTGGTCTTTGCAATTCCCGTCATCGCGGTCGATAAGCTCACGGGCGGTACGGGTGTCGCAGGTGCGGCCATTTCGAGCTGCGCCGGAGCCAATGTGGCCACGCCTGCTGCCATGGCGAGCGTCAACGGGGCCATGTACGGCGGCGCCGTGCTCGCGACGGCTACGGCACAGGTTGCTGCCTGCGCAATCGTGACGGCTATTTTGACCCCGCTGGTCACCAGCTGGTGCTACAAGCATTTTGAGGGCCAGGGCAACGGCGATAGCAAGGCAACGACCGACAAGGCCGCCGCAGCCGCCTAATGCCAAGCGGCAATCAAAGCTAAAAACTAGCTACGCCACAGGGCGGCCACGGGGGATCCCGTGGCCGCCCTGCAGTTTCTGTAGGGTCTCTGAGACACTTTACCCTGCTAAAGCTGGCATAACACCTAGAGCGAACGTCGTACAAAGGCAAGGAAAAATAACATACAAATCGGTGAACGGTAGTTGTTCGCGCTCGCATTTCCTGCGGGTTTGTAAAAAACGCCCTTATGATATAAAAAAAGAAACATATAACAGCCCGGATGGAGAGGGTCGCTATGTTATCCTTCTCAGACGGGTGAAATCTTGGGTTTTGGGTTGTAGTTCCAAGGTGGACAAACGTTTTCTCTGCACCAGCGTGTGGTGAAGAACGGAAGAAGCCGGTAGTGCAAGCCGAACATTCAAGAATTCAATAAGCAGCGGTGTGAGAGAGCGCCGCATTACACGTAACTAGGAGCGTGGTTACACAATGCAGGAGGCATGGGAAGGCTTCAAGGAAGGCATCTGGACGGGAGAAGTTGACGTCCGAGACTTCATCCAGAAGAACTACACCCCCTACGAGGGCGACGAGTCGTTCCTCGTCGGTCCGACCGAGCGTACCAAGGAGCTGTGGGGCGAGGTTCTCGACCTGCTGCTTAAGGAGCGCGAGCAGGGCGGTGTCCTCGATATGGACACCAAGATCGTCACGGGTATCGTGAGCCACCCCGCTGGCTACATCGATAACGCCCACCGCGAGAAGGAGACCATCGTCGGTCTCCAGACTGACAAGCCGCTCAAGCGCGCGCTGCACGTCAACGGTGGTATTCGCATCGCTTGCCAGGCTGCCAGCCAGCACGGCTATAAGGTCGACGAGAACGTTGTCGAGCGCTACACCTTCGAGCGTAAGACCCACAACGCTGGCGTCTTCGATGTTTACACCCCCGAGATGCGTGCTTGCCGCTCGGCTCACATCATCACCGGTCTGCCCGATGGCTATGGCCGCGGCCGCATCATCGGCGACTACCGTCGTGTTGCCCTGTACGGCGTCGACTACCTGATCAAGGACAAGGAGGCCCAGAAGGCTTCCACTCCGACGGTCATGACCGCCGACAACATCCGCGATCGCGAGGAGCTGCAGGAGCAGATCCGCGCCCTCGGCGAGCTCAAGATGATGGCCGAGACCTATGGTTTCGATATTTCCAACCCTGCTACCAACACGCAGGAGGCCATCCAGTGGATGTACTTCGCCTACCTTGCTGCCGTCAAAGAGCAGAACGGCGCCGCTATGTCCATCGGCCGTACCTCTACGTTCATCGACATCTATGCTGAGCGCGACCTTGCCAACGGTACCTTCACCGAGGAGCAGATCCAGGAGTTCGTGGATCACTTCATCATGAAGCTTCGCATGGTCAAGTTTGCCCGTACCCCCGAGTACCAGGCCCTGTTCACCGGCGACCCGCAGTGGGTCACCGAGTCCATCGGCGGCATGGGTGTCGACGGCCGTACGCTCGTTACCAAGATGAGCTACCGCTACCTGCACACGCTCGAGAACATGGGCACCAGCCCCGAGCCCAACATGACCGTTCTGTGGTCGACCCGTCTGCCCGAGAACTTCAAGAAGTTCTGCGCCAAGACTTCTGTCGCTAGCTCCTCGATCCAGTACGAGAACGACGACCTCATGCGCGTCTATCATGGCGACGACTACGGCATCGCCTGCTGCGTGTCCTCCATGCGCATCGGCAAGGAGATGCAGTTCTTCGGCGCTCGCGCCAACCTGGCCAAGTGCCTGCTGTACGCACTCAACGGCGGTGTTGACGAGGTCTCCAAGAAGCAGGTCGGCCCCAAGTATCGCGCCGTCGAGGGCGATACGCTCGATTACGACGACGTTGTGGCCAAGTACAACGACATGATGAAGTGGCTCGCTGGCGTGTACGTCAACTCGCTGAACATCATTCACTACATGCACGACAAGTATTGCTACGAGCGCATCCAGATGGCTCTGCACGACAAGCACGTGCACCGCTGGTTCGCTACGGGCATCGCTGGCCTTTCCGTCGTGGCTGACTCCCTGTCCGCCATCAAGTACGCCAAGGTCCACCCCGTCCGTGATGAGAACGGCATCATCGTCGACTTCGAGACCGAGGGCGAGTTCCCCAAGTACGGTAACGACGACGACCGCGTCGACCAGATCGCTCACGACGTTGTGCACCAGTTCATGGAGTACATCCGCATGAACGATACCTACCGCAACTCCGTGCCTACGACCTCGGTTCTGACCATTACCTCCAACGTCGTGTACGGTAAGAAGACCGGCTCCACGCCCGACGGCCGCAAGGCTGGCCAGCCGTTCGCCCCGGGTGCTAACCCCATGCACAAGCGCGATAGCCACGGCGCCATCGCTTCGCTGTCTTCGGTTTCCAAGCTCCCGTTCCGCGATGCTCAGGACGGCATCTCCAACACCTTCTCCATCATCCCGAGTGCGCTCGGCAAGGAGGACCAGGTGTTCTTTGGCGATATCGACCTTGATCAGCTGGGCGAGTAACTATTGTTAGTGCTATACTAACAATAACGATTACTGATTAGTGCGCCGGTTTCGGCCGGCGCCTATTAATCGAAGGAGACACATTATGAAGGTTTCTGAAGTTTCCGAGACCCAGGCCGATAACCTGGTCCACATGCTCGACGCTTACGCCGAGAAGGGTGGCCACCACCTGAACATCAACGTCTTCAACCGTGAGACGCTGCTCGACGCTCAGGCTCACCCCGAGAAGTACCCGCAGCTGACCATCCGCGTTTCCGGCTATGCCGTGAACTTCCACACGCTCACCAAGGAGCAGCAGGACGAGGTCATTGCGCGTACCTTCCACGACAAGTTCTAAAGGGACTCAACTCCCACCGGAGACCCGGTAAGGCCTACGCACTTTGCCTCTCAAACGTCCTCGCCGCTTCGCGGCTGCGGAATGTTTGCGAGACAAAGTGCTCCCGGCCTTGCCGGGTCTCCTGCGTTGTCGTCCTTTAGGGAACCACGCTAAATTAAATTGGTGTCCTCGGACATGCAAAGAGGCTCGCTGCGCACTTCGTGCGGCGAGCCTCTTTGCGTCCTGCGGAATGTTTTGGGAGGTAGTCCAAACAGCCCCGGCTGGGGTCCTGTGTAGTCACCCTTTAGGCGGAACTCTCCTAATTATTTGGATGAGTCGTTTACTTACTTGTACTGTTACCGTCTTCCCGCTCTTGTTGGGGTATGCTTTGTTCGTATGTAAACGTATGACATGTTGATGGGGGAGGGTGCTATGGCTCGCGAGGGCGCTCGTTCTAAGGATTCGGCTAAGCCTGGCATCAAGGAAGTTGCAGCGGTGGCGGGGGTTTCGCCTACTACGGTATCTCGCGTGCTTAATAATCGCGGCTATATTAGCCAAGAGACCCGCGATAAGGTCCATGCCGCGATGAAGCGCATCAACTATACGCCCAACGATATCGCCCGTGCCATGCTCAACGGTCGCCTGAATCTAATAGGTATGATCGTCCCCTATGTCAGCAGCCCGTTTCATGCCCAAGCGGTCCAAGCCGTTGAGCGTACCCTGGCCGAAAACGGTTTTAAGATGCTGCTGTGCAATAGTGCCAATCGACCTGATCTTGAGCGTTCTTATATCGATATGCTTCGGCGCAATATGGTTGATGGCGTCATTGTCAACTCGCTTAATATCGGTGCCGAGGCGTATGCCGAGATGGGCTTGAGTCTGGTTGGTATCGACTGCGACCTTGGCGAGGCCTCTGTTCAGATTGCGAGCGACAGCTATAGCATCGGCGAACTTGCCACGCGTCGCCTGATTGATGACGGGTGTTCGCGCATCTTGTGCCTGCGCAACAATAGCCGCATGCGTATGCCTGCCAATAAGCGTACCGATGCCTACCACGATGTTGTAGAGCAGGCTGGTTTGCCCGCGCTTGTCCGTGAGGTCGAGTTCGTTAAGTCCGACGACGAAAAGAGTGCGGTCGTTGCGAAGATCCTCGATGAGAACCCCGATATTGACGGCATCTTTGCGGGAGACGACACGATGGCGGCCATCTGCCTCAACGTGATGAAGCAGCGCGGCTTGAGCGCTCCGGACGATATTAAGGTCGTGGGCGCGGATGGCGCCCGCCGCACTATGACGTTTATGCCTGACTTAACAACCGTTCGTCAAGATATCGATCGCATCGGAGAGCTCGCGGCGCAATCCATCATCGCTCTTGTTAACGGTGAAAAGCCCGAATCGAATATCAAGCTCCCCGTCGAACTTATCGAGGGCAAAACCGCGTAGCTCATCCGAGCCAAAAGAATCCCCCGAACGCTTCTGATGACCGTTCGCCGGCATATGTCAACCGTTTGCCGACGACTGGAACTGCGAAAAGACGTATTGGTGTGAAAACGTTTGACATATGAAAACGATTGACATATCTTGCAGTTGTACCGAGTTAGTATCACGTGGAAAGGAAGTCTCGGATGCACAAGGTGTATTACCAGCCTGAGGGAATTTGGGTAGGCGACATCATGCCGTACGGCGAGGACGGCACGTTCTATCTCTATCACCAGCGTGACACGCGAAACCCCGGTCCTTTCGGAGAGCCGTTTGGTTGGGCACTCGCGACGACCAAGGATTTCGTCAACTACAAGGACTTTGGCGAGAGCCTTGAGCGTGGCGGCGACGAGGAGGTCGACCAGTATGTTTATGCCGGCACGGTGTTTAAGGTGGGCGACAAGTACCATGCGCTCTACACTGGTTGCAATCGCGATAAGGTCCGCGCACGCTTGATGAAGCAGGTTCTTCTTCACGCAACGAGTGACGACGCCGTCAAGTGGGAGAAGAACATCGCCGAGACGCTGCTTCCGCCCCAGGAAGGTTACGATGACCGCAACTGGCGCGATCCCTTTGTGCTTTGGGATGAGGAGAACGAAGAGTACATGCTCATCCTCGGCACGCGCGTGGGCGAGGACAAGCGTCTGATGACCGGGCGTCTGGTCAAGTTCACCTCCAAGGACCTGGATACCTGGGAGTTCCAGGGCGACTGGTGGAATCCGGGCCTTTACACCATGTTCGAGATGCCTGATCTCTTTAAGATGGGCGACTGGTGGTATCTGGTGTTCTCCGAGTACAGTGATGGCAACAAGACCCGTTACCGCATGTCTCGCTCCATCAACGGTCCTTGGATCACTCCTGCTGACGATTCATTCGATGGCCGCGCGTACTATGCCGCGCGTACCGCATTTGATGGCGAGCGCCGCGTTCTCTTTGGTTGGGTTCCTACGCGTGACGAGGGTGGCGATCCCAGCTCTTACCTGTGGGGTGGCACCTTTATGCCTCTCGAGATCGTTCAGCGTGCCGACGGAACGCTCGGCACCAAGCTCCCTGACAGCATGCTTGGCGCCTTTGGCGAGGCTAAGGCAGTCGAGGCCTTTGAGCTTTCCTGCGAGTCGGGCAAGGTCGAGCAGGTGCTCGCCGCGGATGCCGGTTCCACCTATATGCTCGATGCCGACATCGAGCTCGCCGGTGACGCTGCCGGCTTCTCGG
>URVF01000060.1 GCA_900551185.1 uncultured Collinsella sp.
CGGCAGCGTCAGATGTGTATAAGAGACAGGTGTATTCCTGGCGAAGCGCCGCCGCGGCACCGCAAAAGCTCGACACGCCGGGCACCACCTCGTAGTCCACGCCGCGCGCGTCGAGTGCGTCCATCTGCTCCTGGATGGCGCCGTACAGGCACGGGTCGCCCGTGTGCAGGCGCACCACTTCCTCGCCCCGCGCATCCGCCGCGCACATCACGTCGAGCACTTCCTCCAAGGTCATGTGCGCGCTGTCGTAGACGACGCAGGATTCCTTGCACTCGGCGAGCAGCTCGGGGTTCACAAGGCTCCCCGCCCAAACGACCACGTCGGCCGCGCGCAGAAGGCGCGCCCCGCGCAGCGTGATAAGGTCGGCGGCGCCCGAGCCTGCGCCAACGATATGAATCATCCGAGCCTTCCCTTCCCGTTTCTCATCGCAACCGTTTACGCCGCCATTCGCGCAGCGGGCAAAACACGGCGCCTGCGGCGGCAATCGGCGCAAATACGCAGGCAGGAGGCGCAATGCCGCCCGCCCTGGCTTTGACACGTTCACAAGTGCCCACTATCATAGTAAAAGATTCGGCAACGAGCATATGACAATCGGATAAAAGGAAATGACCGGCGCGGCGCCCGCACAGCCCGCGCTGGCTTGCGGAGGGAACCAGGTGGGAATCCTGGGCAAGGGACATTACTGTATAGGACGCGCGGGCGAACCGCCTCGCGCCCCAAGCCAGACTGCTTCGCCTTTTCCTCACGGCATCGCCGTGGCGTTAGCTCCTTGTGAACCCCGAGGGGTGCGCTTTTCTTTCGCTTGTGCCGACAAGCAACTGTCGCCGGGGGACCGGCAAACCGAGGAAAGGAAAAACCATGTCCGACCAGATGTCACGCCGCGGCTTCATGGGCGCCGCAGCAACCGGAGCCGTCGCGCTCGCCGGATTCGCGCTCGCGGGCTGCTCCAGCACCCCTGCGAGTTCCGAGAAATCGAGCGAAAAGGAGAAGGCCGTGAAGCCGGTCATCCTCGTCACGAGCTTCGGCACGAGCTACAACGACTCGCGCCACATCACCATCGGCGCCATCGAAGACGCTATCCGCGAGAAGTACTGGCAGGACTACGACATCCGCCGCGCCTTCACCGCGCAGATCATCATCGACAAGCTGAAGAAGCGCGACGGCATCACGATCGACAACATGACCGAGGCGCTCGACCGCTGCGTGGAAGACGGCGTGAAGGAAATCGTCGTGCAGCCGACGCATCTCATGGGTGGCCTGGAATACACCGACGTGAAAGACGAGCTCGACAAGTACGCCGACAAGTTCGACAAAATCTCGCTCGGCGACCCGCTGCTCACCTCCGACGACGACTACAAGAAGGTGGCCGCAGCCATTAAGGAGAACATGGCGTCCTTCGACGACGGCAAGACGGCGCTGTGCCTCATGGGCCACGGCACCGAAGCCGATTCCAACGCCGACTATGCCAAGATGCAGGAAGTGTTTAAGAACGAGGGCTTGACGCAGTTCTTCGTCGGCACCGTCGAGGCTGAACCGACCTGCGAGGATGTTATCGCCGCCGCGAGCGCCGCAGGCTACAAGAAGGCCGTGCTCGCGCCGTTCATGGTGGTCGCGGGCGACCACGCGAATAACGACATGGCAGACGAGACCGACCCCGATAGCTGGGCTGCGAAGTTCGTGGCCGCCGGCTTCGAAGTAACGTGCCTGCTCCAGGGTCTGGGACAGAACGTCGCGGTCGACGACATCTACGTCTCGCACGTGGACGACGCCATCGCCAAGCTGTAAACTCGCCGCGCACGGGGGCGCCGGTCGCGTCCCCGTGCAACGGGCATGCGCCTTCCCCGACTGACGGCGCATGCCCGTTGCATTCGCATCCCGCCCGCCCACCGCACGGCGCGGGCGGTCGAAGCGATTGAAAGGAACCCCCTCCATGTTGAAGAAAACCCTCGCCTTCGCCCTGTCAGCGACGCTTTTCGCGTTCTCGCTCGTCGGCTGCGGCGGAAATTCAATCGACAGCGCAAAGGCAAGCGATGCCGATTCCCAGGAAAAGACCGAACAGGCGGCCGATGCGCCCGAGGGCGCAAGCGCTGCCCCCATCACCGCCGACAAGGTGGCCGACGGCACCTATCCGATCACCGTAGATTCCAGCTCGAGAATGTTCAGAATTGTGGACGCCCAGCTCATCGTGGAAAACGGCTCCATGCACTGCGTGATGACGCTTTCCGGCACGGGCTACGGCAAGCTCTTCATGGGCACGGGCGACGAGGCTGCCGCCGCGAGCGAGGCCGACTTCATCCCCTATGTGGAAAACGCGGAAGGCAAGTACACCTACGACGTGCCCGTTGAAGCGCTCGACAAGGACACCGCCTGCGCTGCGTGGAGCATTAAAAGGGAGCGGTGGTACGACCGCACGCTCGTATTCGAATCCGCCGGCGTCGATCTGCGCGCCGACGCACTGAAGTAACGCCATGCGGTCGATTCTTCCCAAGGGGGAAAACAGGAAGCGCCGCAGCATCGCGGCGCGCGCGATCGCCTGCGTTCTCGTCGCCCTGCTCGCGCTTCCCTTCGCGGGGTGCAGTGCGAGCCCGAACGCGACCGGTGGCACGGCGGGCTCTCAGGAATACACTGTGAGCGTCTCGCTCTCAGGCGGGTCAGGGCGCACAAGCATCGCCTCACCCACCACAATTGTGAAGGATGGCGACACCTACACCGCGACCATCACCTGGTCGAGTTCGAACTACGACAAAATGACCGTCAACGGCGTGGACTACGCGCCCGTAAACGACGGCGGCGACTCCACGTTCGAGATACCCGTCACGCTCGACGAGGACATCGCCGTGTCGGCCGAGACCGTCGCCATGTCGACGCCGCACACCATCGACTACACGATCCACTTCGACTCATCCACCATGAAGAAGAAAACGGGCGACGATGCAAGCGGCGACTCCCCTGCGGGAACGGCTTCAAGCGCCGCGGCCGACTTCCACAACGCCGATTTGGGCTGCGGCTGGAAGCCGACGGGAACGCTTCAGCTTGAATACGCCGAGCACTTCACTGTCGACGAGTACGAAGGCGGCCTGCGGCTTATCTGCATTTCGAACGGGGAGCGCTTCCTCGTGGTGCCGCAAAATGCAAAGGTACCTGATGGGTTGAGCTCCGACATCGCGGTCATAAGGCGCCCCGCCGACAAGGTGTACCTCGTGTCGTCGGCGACGATGTGCCTGGTCGACGCGCTCGATGCGAACGACAATATCCTCATGTCGGGCACGAAGGCCGACGATTGCTCGGTCGGGGGCTTCAAAAGCGCGCTCGAAAGTGGGGCGATCGCCTACGGCGGCAAGTACAGCGCGCCCGACTACGAGCGAATATCGGCCTCGGGCTGCACGCTCGCCATTGAGAACACCATGATCAACCACACGCCCGATGTGAAGGAAAAGCTGCAGAAGCTCGGGCTCGTCGTGCTCACCGAACAGTCGTCGAGCGAGCCCGAAGCACTCGGGCGCGTCGAGTGGATTAAGCTTTTCGGCGTCCTGTTCGACAAGGAAGACGAGGCCGCGCACCTGTTCAACGAGCAGAAGGCCCGCGTCGAGCAAACGTCGAGGCTCGCGTCGTCAGGTAAAACCGTGGCTTATTTCTACATTAACTCGAACGGGGCCGCCGTCACGCGGCGGGCGGGCGACTACGTGGCGCAGATGATTGAGCTTGCAGGCGGCAGCTACGCGCTCGATGAAGCGCAGACGGCGTCGACGTCAGGTTCGTCAGTAACGCTCGAAATGGAGCGCTTCTACGCGACGGCGAAGGATGCCGACATCATCGTCTACAACGGCACCATCGACGAATCGGTTGCCACCTTGAAAGACTTCGTAGGCAAAAACGCGCTATTGTCGCAGTTCAAAGCTGTAAAGAACGGCAACGTCTGGGTCACAAGAGCCGACATGTACCAGCAGATGACTTCTACCGCCGACATTATCGACGAGCTGCACGGGGCGTTCACCGGCGATGACGCGAGCGACTTCCATTATCTGAGGAAGCTTGGCTAGCGTCATGAGAAGCCGGCTTTCCATGACATACGACGAATCGGGGCGCGCCGCGCGGTGTCGCGTCGTGACGGCGCTGCTCGCTGTTGCCCTCATCGTGCTCGTCGGGGCCAACCTGTGCATCGGGAGCGTGCTCGTGCCCGCAGACCACATCCCCGGCATCCTTTCGGGCGGCGCGGCCAATTCCATGAAAAGCCAAGTCATCTGGGAGATTCGCCTGCCGCGTGTGCTTTCAGCCGTGCTTCTCGGCGGGGCGCTTTCCCTCTCCGGGTTCCTGCTGCAGACGTTTTTCAACAACCCCATCGCCGACCCGTTCATCTTGGGCGTCTCCTCGGGCGCAAAGTTCGTCGTCGCGCTTACGATGATCGTACTTCTGGGCGCGAACCAGGCCATGTCCTCGCCGGCCATGGTGGCCGCAGCGTTTCTGGGCTCGCTCATCACCATCGGCTTCGTGCTCCTCATCGCACGGCGCATAAGTTCCATGGCCATGCTCATCGTGGCGGGCGTCATGGTGGGATACATCTGCTCGGCGGCGACGAACTTCCTCATCGCCTTCGCCGACGACCAGTCCATCGTGAACCTGCACAACTGGTCTTTGGGTAGCTTCTCGGGTTCGAGCTGGGACGACGTCGCGGTCATCGCGGTCGTGGTGATCACCGTGAGCGCATGCGTATTCGCGATATCGAAGCCCCTTTCCGCCTTCCAGCTGGGAGAAGCCTACGCAAAAAGCGTCGGCGTGAACGTCGCACGCTTCCGCGTGGTGCTCGTCCTTCTAGCGAGCATGCTCTCCGCCTGCGTGACCGCGTTCGCTGGTCCGGTGTCGTTCGTAGGCATCGCGGTTCCGCATCTCGTTAAGTCGGCGCTGAAATCGTCGAAGCCCATCCGCGTGATTCCTGCGTGCTTCTTGGGAGGCGCCATCTTCTGCGCGGGCTGCGATTTGATCGCGCGCACGCTGTTCTCCCCCGTCGAGCTTTCCATCAGCGCCGTCACCGCCATCTTCGGCGCGCCGGTGGTTATCGCACTCATGTTGAAGAAGCGGGTGAGGTAGATGGGGGAATTCGTGCCGCGGCCCAAAACGCTCGGAGGGAACATTCCATGCTTAGACAGTCCTGAGCTCGCACGAAAGCGCCAGAAGGCACTTTCGGCTCGTGCGGAACTGCGCGCGGAACGCCTCCTCCGAGCGGAGTCGAACCTCGAAACCCCGGTCGAAACGCAGGCTGACGGAGCGCCGCTTTTCCGCATAAGCGACCTGTCGGCGGGCTACGACAAGAAGGTCGTAGTCGAAGGCGTCGATCTGGAGGTTCGCGCGGGCGACGTCGTGGCGCTCATCGGGCCGAACGGCTCGGGCAAGTCGACCATCTTGAAAACCATCACACGCCATCTGGCACCGCTTGCCGGCGCAGTCGAGCTCGACGGACGGGAGATTTCCCGATGGAAGACGGCGGAATTCGCAAGGTACCTTGCCGTTATGCTGACAGATCGCCCCCGGACCGAGCTCCTCACCTGCCGCGATATCGTAGAGGCGGGAAGGCATCCCTACACCGGGCGAATGGGCACACTCTCGCCCGACGACCATAGTCGGGTCGATGAGGCCATGAAAACCGCACATGTGGAAGAGCTCGCCGAGCGCGACTTCATGCAGATAAGCGACGGGCAACGCCAGCGCGTCATGCTCGCACGCGCCATCGCGCAGGATCCGCGTGTGCTCGTGCTCGACGAGCCCACGTCGTATCTCGATATCCGCTACCAGATCGACCTGCTGCGAATACTTCGCCACCTTGCGAAATCGCGGAATGTGGCTGCCATCATGTCCATCCACGAACTCGAGCTCGCGCAGAAAAGCGCCGACAAGGTGATTTGCGTGAAGGACGGCCGAGTCTTCCGCGCCGGCGCACCCGAGGACATATTCACGCGCGAGACGATTGGCGAGCTCTACGGCCTTCAACATGGCACCTTCAACGAGCGCTTCGGCAGCGTGGAAATTGGGCGCCCACACGGCGATGCGCACACGTTCGTCATCGCCGGCGCAGGTACGGGGTCGGCTGTGTTTCGCCAACTCATTCGACAGGGCAAGGCGTTCTACGCGGGCGTTCTGCACGAAGGGGACATCGACTGCGAGCTCGCGCGCGACCTGGCGACGGAATGCGTGGCCGAGCGCGCCTTCGAGCCGATCGGGGATAAAACCATAGCCCGCGCCAAAGAGCTCCTCGTCCACTGCGTGCGCCTTATCGTGTGCCCCACCGCCTTCGGCACCATAAACGCCCGCAACGCAGAGCTCGTCGAGTTCGCACGCTCGCATGGTATCGAGGTCATGCAAGCGTGCGAAGGCGCATCGGAGGATTCCCAATTGGAGTGGGAAGGATAAGCTGGACTTTCTTTTAAGGATCCTCAGGCTACAGCTCCTACGCCAGCAAGGTCTACAAGGCGCCAGAGAACCTCGTGAACAGGAATTTCCACGCCGACGAGCCCAACTATGCCTAATCCAAGCGAGATTCCAGACTCGACAGACCATTGAGAGTCAGATCGTTGGCGACCTCAGAGACGCGCTCGATAGGAACCGAGCCGTCAGACAGCGCCCACGTGCGATAGATACCGATAATACCCGACAGCAAAAACGCCAGATAATAGTCGAACATCTCGTCCTTGAGACCTTGGGGCAGCAGATCGCGCTCGGCAATCTCGTGCTCGAGCGGCGCACGAAGACGAGCCATAAAATCATCGAGCGGAATGTTCTCGATCAGCTGACGATTGAGCACCAAGTTGTTGCACAGTGCCTCGTTAACGGTTTTAAAGAAGGTCGCCGCCGCGCCAAGAGCGCGCTCATTGGTGTCGCCGTCCATGGAAGCAAGCGTTTTCTCGACCGAGTCGACAATCATCTCCACCACATCGACGGCAATGGCATCGAGCAGGCCGTCAACCGTGCCAAAGTGCACGTAGAAGGTTTTGCGGTCGACATTGGCCTCACGCGCGATGGCACTCACCGTAATGTCTGCCAGCGGCTTTTCCATGAGCAGGCGCTCGAAAGCGGAAAGGATGGCATTACGGCTGCGAACGATGCGACGATCAAGACGCGGTTTGCTGGTTGCCATGGGCGTGTCCCTTCGATATGCGAGCATTCATCAACAGATGAGAGATAATCTACGTAAGAGGATTATCCCCCATACAGCACAAATATGCCCCGCATCATGAAGAACGCACGACTGTCCTACTGCGACTTAGGGTGCTTCTTCTTATTGAGTACCGACGGAGATACGCGAATACCATCGCCTGTCTGGCGCACATAGGCTTTATGAGCCGGCTTAGCGGTCCCAGAAGCCTTCTGAGCCTGTTTCTTGGGATCAACAGTAACAGCATTCGCGGGGTGTGGCTTAGTGGGCGCAGAGGGCGTCTGAGGCGTGCGGCCGAGCTTGCGCATCACGCGATCCCAGCGCGCATGGATGCTCTCGTTGTGGGCGCTCTTAAGGCCCAGCAGGGGCGCAGCCAAAATGGTCGGCGCAATAAACGTAATGAGGCGCCACAGCAGATAGCCGGCGGTCGAAGCCGACCCAAAGAAATGACCCAAGAACAATGCAAAGCCGCCCTCAGCGCCACCAGTTCCACCGGGCAGGGGGACCGCTGAGCTCAACAGCTGGACAAAGGCGCTCGCGGCCATGACCGAGAAAAAGTCGACCTCGTGGTGGCCAAAGGCAAGCATCAGGAAATACGGCACGAGGTAGAAAAACGCGAGTTGAAGCATGGTGATGACCACCGTGAGCAGCATGGAAGAAAAATGTCCGGCCGAAAGCTTGAACTTCTCGGAGAAGGAGTAGATCTCGCCATCGACAAACGTGCGCCATCCCTCGATCTTAGTGGCCGAGACACCAATGCGCTCAAGCCAATTGATGATGCAATGGGCGACGCGCGTGACGGTCTTAGGCATGAGCGCGACGGCGAAGATGCCCAGCAAGATGCAACAGTGCCCACCAAAGCTAAAGACGCACAGCAGCGTCATGTCGCCATAGCGCTCGGCAAAAAAAGGCATGCGAGCAAGCAGGAGGATAGCGCCCCAGGCAACGAGTCCAAACTGGTACACGATAAAGCGCGTGAACTGCGTGGCTCCGGCCTCGCCGACGTTTTGGCCCGCCTTGGTCAGGCGGTAGATCTGGGCGGGAGTCGAGCCCATCATCATAGGCGTCAGGTTGCCAAAGAAGATTCCACTCGCCTCGACCGAGATCAGGTCGCGGATGCCGACGGGCGAATTGGGATCGAGCCAGACGGCGATCGCATAGGCCACAATGCCAAAGAACAGGTACAGGAACATGCAGAAGCACGCAGCGGCAAGCCAGGGCGCCTGGACGCTCGACATAGCGGCCCAGAACTGCCCCATCTGCCCGGTTACCACCAGATAGACTGTCTCTTATACACATCTGACGCTGCCGACGATCTTACGCGTGTAGATC
>URVF01000061.1 GCA_900551185.1 uncultured Collinsella sp.
GTCAGATGTGTATAAGAGACAGGTACGTGTTGGGCGACATGATCGATCGCGGGCCCGATCCGGTCGGCGTTATTAAGCTCGTGCGCTCGCTGCCCAACGCCCGCGTGCTCAAGGGCAATCACGAGCAGATCATGCTCGATGCCATCATTGGTCAGGATCCGCTCGATGCCGAGACCTGGGATATCAACGGTGGCTGGACGACGCGCGAGCAGCTCAACGACATGGAATTTGAGGCATACGAGGAGCTCGTGCGATGGATGGCCGCGCTGCCGCTCTACGCGGTGCTCGAGACCGAGGAGCGCCCGTATCTGCTGGTACATGCTGGAATCGAGATGAAGGCGGCGCGCGCGTTTTTGCTTGAGCATGGCGTCGATTGTGCCGATGGCGTTGGAGCGGTGGGTGCCGATCGCGAGCTGCTGCAGCAGATGCTCGCGGTGCAGTCGTCCGATGACCTGCTGTGGATTCGTCATGGCTATTGGGATGCGTCGACCGGGCTGCTTTCTGCCGAGGGCAAGGGCCCGGTCGTGGTGAGCGGTCACACGCCCACGGTATCGCTTGGGCGCTATTGCGAGGTCGGTGGTCTGGCGGGGCTCGATGAGGAATCGGGACGCGGGCAGATCGTGCGCTTGGGCGGCGAGGACACTGCTGGTGTGCCCGATCGCATCGACATCGACTGCGCCGCCGCCACCGGCTCCGAGTTCGGCCGCGTGGGCATCCTGCGCCTGGACGACGGGGCCGAGTTCTACGCGAACATCAACCCGGGCGAATAACCTTGTTCCGCCGATCTACCGTAGCTAATTTGGGACGGGGCTTTTTTGACTACTTTCGGAGAGTAGCGCCTTCTTGCTCGGTAAGCGCTAGAAATGAGGAGCGTCTGCGTCCTCGACAGCGCGAAAATGCTCGAAAAACCGTCGCAACGGAGTCAAACGACGTCGCGGCGGTTCTTTTTTGGCTGCCCGCTGGCTAAGTGAGTAGACTTTTTTGGAAATGCCGAGCACCCAACATATTTACCTCAATAAAACCGCAGGTCACAGACTTGTGCTCTGTTGGTGTGGTCGGGGATTCGGTAAAAGTCTACTCACTTAGTTTTGCGTGATGAATATTGTCCGCAACGAGACCCCAGACGGGGTGATTCCATCGCAAATTCCGGTGACCGGGCAGCTAATTAGGCGCCGTATGGGTTGCGGTCGCGTTCGATGCGTTGGCGGATGCGGCGGTACTCGATTATCAGCAGCACCAGGAGTAGGGCCATGATGGCTAGGTAGCTCACTACAGCGCCCATCAGACCCAGCAGCTTAATCAGGATCACCGGCAGCACCACGCTTACGGCGAAGCAGATCAGGTAGATCTTGGTGACGTCTCTAGCGTGGCGTAGCACCGTGATGATGGCGCAGATAAAGTCGATGGCCGCGGTGACGCCGCCGGCGACGACCATCAGCAGCGCCAGCGTACGGTAGCGTTCAAAGCTGAGGCCGTACATAAAGCTCATGAGGGGAATACCGGGACCTGCCATAAATGCGGCGCACACGCCGGTGATGACTACGATCAGCGCCATAACGGCAACAATAATCAGGTCAAAGCGACGACGCTTGCGAGGATTAGCCCAAATGCTCGACAAGCGCAGGAGCTGCGGTTTATAGATAAATCCAATGCTCAGCAAAATAGCCTGCGCCGGAAAGAACAGGGCATTAAAGTACAGCTGATATTTGTATGCCAGCGTGCCTTCCATCACAAACTTGGGCATGCTCTCAATTAGGTTGAACAGGAACAGTGCACCAAAGAGCGGGGCGCACTGGACAAACAGGTGGCCGACCTCGCGCAGGCTCACGCGGCGCGATTTTTCGGTCTCGAGCAGGGCAAGCGGCGCGGTGACCAGCACGAGCGAGGCGATGGCGGTGACACCCATGACCATGGCCGCGATGGGCATACTGCGCGTGAGGAACAGCGCCACGCTAAAGACCGCGATGACGCCGACGGAGCGTAGCGTTTGGCTCATGCCGGCCAGGTAGAGCTTGTCGGCCTGCTGCAGGCGGCCTTCGTACACGTCGGCGACGCCGTCGATCACCTTGTAGAGGTAGACGCCCAGGCCGATCGTCGCCATATGCGCGTCATAGCCGCGGGCGCTGCTGTAGAGCAGGCCGCAGCCTAGGGCTAGGGCTCCGCAGATCCAACGATTGAGCTGGTAGGAGGCGAAGGACGTCTTTTCGTCGATGTCCGATACCTGGAAATTGCGCACGCCGTAGTTGCATGCGATCATGATGAGCGTGCCGGTGACGAAGGCGATGGAGAACTTACCGGCCTCCTCGGCGCCCGCGAGCTGTGTCGACACGATGGTGAGCAGAGGAAACACCATGCCCCACACGGCGGTGCCCAGGGTATTCCAGAGATAGTCGCGGCGGGTGGCGTGCTCCTCGTATTCCGCTTCCTGCATGGAGAAGCCGCCGCCGTAGACGGCGCCGAGCAGACGGTTCCACCAAGCGTTGACCATGCGGCGGACGGGGCTGGGCTCCCGATCGCGTTCGCGCCGGCGACGGCGCGTGGCCTGGCTGCTGTCGGGGCCGCCGGCGTTGCGCTGGCTCAGCTCCTGGATGCGCGCGAGCTCTTCGGCCGTGTGGGAGGCGGGGAACAGGCCGTTCTCGATGCGGCCGCCCTGGGCCTTCGCGGCGCCGTCTTTCGATGCAGCGGGGTTGGAGATGCCGTTACGGCGGGCGACGGCGCGGCGAATGCTATCGAGGGGCGTGATGCTCAAAGCGGGGTCCTTTCTATTGCTGCGCTCTAGTATAGACACCGCGGTGTCCGCTCGTGTTTTTGAACAGGTTGTTCGATAATTTCGGCGGCGCCATTCGGTAGTCGGCACTTAGGGACGTTCCTTATGTGCCGGCACTTTGGGAACGTCCCTAAGTGCCGGCATCCGGGGACATTCCTTGAATGTTGCCTGTTCAAGAGTGTCCCCAATGACTAGTCGTTTAAGAACGTCCCCAATGACTGGGCCGCTTGCCTGCGATTTTTGACCGTTGGGCGGGCTTGCCGCCCTTGCCGCAAAAACGTTTTTGCATATCGGGTACAACGGGCTTTACGTGAGTAAAGTGCGCGCCGCGTCCACGTGCCGCGTTTTTAAAGGAGGCCCCATGCCTGGTGTTACCCCTGCAGAAGTTCTGTCCAATTTTGGTATTACGCTGGTCGAAGATCCCGCCGAGAATCAACCCCGTCTGCTGGTCGATCTGCCCGCCGCGGAGCTCGTCGAGCACGCTATCCGCCGCGAAGAAGGCCGCATGGCATCCAACGGCGCGCTGGTGATCGAGACGGGGGAGCGCACTGGTCGTTCCCCCAATGACCGCTTTATCGTTGACACCCCCGATGTTCACGACAAGATTGCCTGGGGCGCGGTCAACCGCCCGCTGTCCGTCGAGAGCTATGAGGCCATCAAGGCCGGCATCGTCGACTATCTCAACGAGCGCGACGTGTTCGTCACCCGCGGCATGGCCGGCGCCGACCGCAACCATACGCGCCGCCTGCTCGTCGCCTGCGAGCGTGCCAGCCAGGCGCTCTTCATTAAGCAGATGCTCGCCCGCCCGCTTGCCCGTGAAATCGCACGCACCGGCGAGCCGGACTTCTGCGTGCTCGCCGCTCCCGGCTACCAGTGCGATCCCGCCATTAAGGGCCTCAACTCCAGCGCCGCCGTGGTCATCAACTTCCAGGAACGCGTGATTCTGGTCGCCGGCACCGGCTACTCCGGCGAGATTAAAAAGTCGATCTTTAGCGTCATGAACTATCTGCTGCCCGTCGAGGACGACGTGCTACCCATGCACTGCTCGGCCAGCATGGATCCCGTCACGCACGAGACCGCCGTGTTCTTTGGCCTTTCGGGCACGGGCAAGACCACGCTTTCGGCCAACCCCACGCGGCTGCTGATCGGCGACGACGAGCACGGTTGGTCCGACATGGGCATCTTCAACATCGAAGGTGGCTGCTACGCCAAATGCGAGGGCCTGGACGCGTTCCACGAGCCCGAGATCTTCAACGCTGTCCGCTTTGGCGCGATCTGCGAAAACGTGGTGCTCGACGAGAACCGCAAGCCCAACTACGACGACATCTCGATCACGCACAACACGCGCGTGGCATACCCTGTGGAGCACATTCCCAACGCGTGGACCAAGGGCATGGGCACCACTCCAAGCGTCGTGCTCTTCCTGACCTGCGATGCCTTTGGCGTGCTGCCGCCCATCTCGCGCCTGACGGCCGACGCCGCCATGTATCACTTTGTGACGGGCTTTACGGCCAAGATCCCCGGCACCGAGGTCGGCGTCACCGAGCCCACGCCCACGTTCTCTTCGCTGTTTGGCGAGCCGTTTATGCCGCTCGACCCCATGGTCTATGCCAAGATGCTCGGTGAGCGCATCGCCGACGGCCGCACGCGTGTGTACCTGGTCAACACCGGCTGGATCGGCGGCGGCTACGGCGTGGGTCATCGCATCGAGCTTGCCTACACGCGCGCCCTGGTGGCCCGCGCCCTCGACGGTACCATCGAGGACAGCGAGTTCGTGCACGACGACATCTTTAACGTCGACATTCCCACCACGTGCCACGTCGTACCCGACGGCATCCTGGTGCCGCGCCAGTATTGGCAGAGCACCGCTCGCTACGACGAGGCCGCGCACAACTTGGCCGTGATGTTCGAGGAGAACTTCGAGAAGAAGTACTCGCACCTGCCCGAGTCCGTCAAAGCCGCCGGCCCGCACGCCCAGGTGTCCGCCGAGGCCCGTCATCACGGCCGCGGCCTGCTGGGACTCCGCCACTAGCTTCGCCGTGAGTCCATATCCACCACAAAGGGGACAGGCACCTTTGTGGTGGTTTTGCTCGTGTGGATGACTCGGGTTACAATACGCCTGACATATCGTCCCCTTCTCCGGATGGGGACAGCGCAAGCGTTCTTGTGACGGCACCGTAGGACTTTGAAGGTGGCCGTTGTAAGGGCGCTTTTTGTTTAGGCGCCCTCACTCGGGCGCGCACAATGAAGGGAGAGCGTATGAAGAGCTTTATTGCCGAGGATTCATTCTGGGAGCTGTTTCCGCAGGCAGCGGTCGGTGTTGTGGTCGTGGAGGGCATGAAGCCCACGGCTCAGATTCCTCAAGAGGACGTGGATGCGATTGCGGCGTTGCTCGACCGCGCCAATATCGATGCGGAGCGTCATCTGACCAGCGACACTATCAGCGAGAACGCACCGGTCAGGGCATGGCGCGAGGCCTATCGTCTGTTCAAGACCAAGAAAGGCGCGCGCTGCTCGATCGAGAACTTGCTCAAACGCGTGCTCAAAGGCAAGCCGGTGGGCCACATTACGCCCGCGGTGGATATTTACAACACGGTGTCGCTGACCTACGCGCTGCCCGTGGGAGGCGAGGATCTGCATGCGATCGAGGGGGACCTTCGCCTGAAGGTGACCGACGGTGGCGATGCGTTCTTGCCGCTTGGCGAGGAGACGGACGATCCGACGCTGCCCGGCGAGCTCGCCTACATCGATGATGCGGGCGCTGTGTGCCGCTGCTGGAACTGGCGCGACGGCGTTCGCACGGCGCTGTCCGATGATTCGGCCGATGCGTTCCTAGCGATTGAGTGCGTGGAGCCCGAGCGGATGGGGGATTGCCAGGCTGCGATCGATCGCTTAGCCGAGCTGCTTGAGCGCTATCTGGGAGCGACGGTTGTCATTAAGACGCTTGTGACCCGCGACAATCCTTGCGTGGAGCTGTAGCGGCACCTAGAACCTATTGATGCCCCAAACCACCACAAAGGTGCCTGTCCCCTTTGTGGTGGTTTTTATGTTGATGGGTTAACAAATGGGGTATTTGGGTACGGGTGTCGCCTTATGCGACTAAGATGTTTACCCGTTAGCATTATGCAAGCGAAAGGCGGTCGTCTCCCATGCAGCAGAGCGACGAGACACGTTTCGAGGACTTTGTCGGACTGATCAGCGGTCTCTACAAGGAGATCCAGCGCATTAAGACGTCTGAGGGCGCAAGGCTGGGCCTCAAGGGCTCCGACGTTATGTGCCTGTACTATCTTGAGCGCAGCAAGGACGGCCTGACTGGTGCCGACCTGGCTCGCATGGCAGGCGTGACCCGCGCCGCCGTCTCGCGTACGCTCGCGCATCTGGAGGAGGGCGGCTACGTCGAAGTCGATGATTCGGGCGATGCCGCCGTTAAGTATCGTGCTCCGGTTCGCCTGACCGCTCTGGGCGGCGAGAGCATGAGCGAGGCGGACCGCATCATTCGCGAGGTGCTCGATACCACCGGTAAGGCTATGGGTGTGGAGCAGCGCGAGCAGATGTATGCATCGCTGCGTACGATTCTCGACACCCTGCGCGAGATCTAAGGCCGCCAAGGCATTTGCTTCCCATTAACAACTGCATAGTCCCGTTTGAGCGCGTATACCGTGCCGGGGCATTGCTGTCAAAATTCCCCGCGCGAGCTCCGCGCAAGAAAGGATTTGTTATGTCCATTCGTATTATTACCGATTCCGCAAGCGATATGTCGCCGGCGGAGCACCCCGCTCTGCGTGTTTTGCCGCTGTCCGTCACCTTTGGCACCGATGTGTATATGGATGGCGTCGACATCGATCATCAGCGCTTTTACGAGATGCTCGTGGAGCGCGATGAGCTGCCCAAGACCGGCCAGGTCAACCCGTACGCGTTTTCGCAGGCGATTGCCGAGGCACGTGAGGCCGGCGACGAGGCAGTGATTATTACCGTGGGCGCCAAGCTTTCGGGCACCAATCAGAGTGCCCGTACCGCACTTGCCGAGGCGCCGGGCGGCGACGTGTTCGTGGTGGACAGCAATAACGTCACCCTGGGCGAGCGTGTCCTGGTCGAGTATGCGTTGCGCTTGGTGGACGAGGGCCGTAGTGCGGCCCAGATCGCGGCGGCCGTCGAGGCAGTCCGTGACCGCGTGGTGGTTATCGGTCTGCTTGAGACGCTGGAGTACTTGGTGCGCGGCGGTCGCCTGTCTGCTGCGGCCGGCGCTGTGGGCACGTTGCTCAACGTAAAGCCCGTTGTGGCCGCCGAGGACGGCCTGATCGTGCAGCTGGGCAAGGCGCGCGGTTCCAAGAACGGTCGTAACCTGCTCAACCAGAAGGTAGAAAAGGCGGGCGGCATCGACTTTTCCATGCCGCTGGCGCTCGGCTATACGGGTCTTTCGGATGCGGTGCTCAAGAAGTATATCGAGGACAGCGCGGCACTTTGGGCTGGCCACACCGAGGGCGAGTTGCCCGTTCACACCATCGGCGCCACCATCGGTACCCACGTAGGCCCTGGCGCCGTAGCCGTAGCCTTCTTCCAGCCCGCCAACTAACTGACCTGCCATAAACCACCACAAAGGTGCCTGTCCCCTTTGCGGTGGTTTATGCTTTTCCGGGTGGAAGGGAGCGAGCAATGGCGTCTGAGGGCTTTTTTGAACGGGTGTACGAGGTGGTCGAGCAGATCCCCGAGGGGATGGTCGCCACGTATGGTCAGGTGGCGCTGCTTGCCGGTCGACCACGAAGTGCGCGGTATGTGGGGTATGCCCTGCATAGCAATCCGCGCCCCGGCGAGATTCCCTGTCACCGCGTGGTGTTTGCCGACGGGCGCATATGCGAGGGTTTTGCTTTTGGTGGTCCCGATGCTCAACGCGAGCTCTTAATGGGGGAGGGCGTGACGTTTGCCGATCCCATGCATGTTGATCTGGCCGCCTGTCGTTGGCCGGCCGGGCTGTAGCGGCGGGCTTCGTCAAAACCACCACAGAGGTGCTCGTCCCCTTTGTAGTGGTTTTCCGTTGCAGGTTTACCGGAGCTAACTTATGGAGAAGGTATGGCGGCGCACATTGACGCTAGAAAGTAAACCACGGTGAACTATATTGGTTTCAGCAACGGAGCAGGCAATAGGCGATGAAAAAGCCTGCCCTGTTGAGTTTGATTCGCATCCCTCCCCTCTGTGCGATTCAACGGTGTACTTCGGGAACAGGCCCGCTGGCAACTAACTGCCGGCGGGCCTGTTCCTGTTTCGGTGAGGATTCGGCCTCACCGTCTATGTTGTGCGAAGGCGCTTTGCCTAGTACACCATGCCCATGGCGTCCTGAACCTCGGCCAGGGTCTGCTCGGCGATCTCGTTGGCGCGACGGTTGCCCTCGTGCAGGACGTCCTTCACATAGTCCAGATCGTTCTCGTAGCGCTGGCGACGCTCGCGGATAGGTGCGACTGTCTCTTATACACATCTCCGAGCCCACGAGACTAGGCATGATCTCGTA
>URVF01000062.1 GCA_900551185.1 uncultured Collinsella sp.
CATGCCTAGTCTCGTGGGCTCGGAGATGTGTATAAGAGACAGAATAGGGACAGATTTATTTTGGTCGGTTTTATCTGGGGAAACGTCGCGCTCCAGCGGTGATCTGCTCTCATCTGTCGCATGGAAATCGGCGGCGTTTCCATTTAACGCAAAAGAGGCCGCTTCCCCTAGTAGGAAGCGACCCCAAATCTTACGAATAGACGATGGTAAAGGGCTCTTTCGTTTCGGTCTCCCCTGTTGATGTATACCTCACAATTTCAAGGGTTACCGAGACAACTTGATCGACATCAATCAACTTCGTTGGCACCCAGATGTTCTCTCCGCTATTGCGCCCATAAGAAAAATATAAGTTGAACACCCCTGCGTCGTCATCTTCGATAATCTGCTCCGATCCATCCTTGTAGCTGACGGTCAGCTTATTATCAACTGCTTCATAGCCCAAATCATCGATGTGCGTCTGGATGGAAAACGGGCTAATCTCAAGAGGCGAGTCACCGGAGCGGAGTTCCTTTGTATCGACGTACGCTCCAATATTGAACTCGGGTGTCGACGCCTCAAACCGCCTCGCACTCTCACCTTCACCCTCGGTCCAATGGATATTCCAGGTGACAGCATGTTGCAAATCTCGCTCGCGATCCATAGCGGCAAAGTACATCGTGCCATTAATGACAGTATCGCTTGATGTGTCCTTATCAATTGTGCTGCGTGTGTCAGGCCATTCCTCGCCGAACTTCATATCGGGCGTGCCGATGCCCTGCTCTTCTTCACCATAGAGAACAAGTTCGCCAATCTCTGCTGCTGGCTTGTAGTAGTTAACTCCATTTGGATTGGACAACGTAAACGTCACGGCTCCGCAGCCGTTTTGGTCGATTGCCATCTCATGGATATCAAGCGTATAGCCGTTGCCCTCGACGGACAGATTAACCTCCTGGACTGCGCCTTCCAGGCTTTGGGGCGCGATGCCATCGCCAAACTCTCTGGTGTAGGTATATTTAGTTCCCGATGAGCCGCCGTTGGTCCAGGTAATGGAATCCCCGTTGCCGTGGTTTCCCCAGGCAGAGGCAAAATAGCTGGAATTGACGAAGGCGTAGGCGACCCCTCCGGTCGCCAGCACTCCGGCAAGGCATCCGATCACGGCAACATACAGAGGCTTCGCGTGACCCTTTCGGCGAAGCGGCTCACCAGCAGCGGCATAAAGAACACGGTCAGCAAGATCGCTATCGGCTTGGACGGACTCGAAGGCCTGCTTGATTTGATTGGATTTCACGGTCGCCCTCCTCTAGGATGAACTTGAGCTTCGATCTGCCGCGAGCCAAACGCGTTCGAACAGTCGCGGCTGGCACATGCAATAACTCGGCAATCTCTGAGGTCGAAAAGCCCAGATAGTAATAGAGCATGATGGGAACACGGAATCGTTCCGGAAGTCGCATAACGTCTGACAGGACCGCCTTGGTCTCCTCCTGCGCCGTCGAAAGCGAATCGGCCAGGTTCTCAATATCCTCCACACGCCTCCATGGCTTTCGAAAGAGAGATTTGCATTCATTGATCGTGACCCGGATAAGCCATCGACGAAGATGTTCCCAGCTTTCAAATTGGGCATCGCTTTTGAGTAACTTCAGAAAGACGTCTTGAGCGACATCGTCGGCATCGGCACGATCGCGCAGATACGTCAATGCGATTCGAAACACGACATCACGGTGATCCTCGACCGCCTGTCTAAATGCTTGTTCTTCCATAATCACCTCCCGGTGATGCTGATGTTTCTTGCTGAGGCCCTCACCATAGATACGCTTTGACCGAACGAAATGTTTCAAATTCAAGCAGGAATAACCTACCAAAATAAACCTGTCCCTTATTGGCAGGTTTTCTTCAACAAAAAAGACCCGCTCCCCTGTTGGGAAGCGGGTCTTTGGAAGGACGGTTAACGTACTAGGAAATTACTCCTCGTCGTTGTCCTTGGCCTCTTCGGCGTCGTCGGTGTCCACGAGCTGGTTGAGCAGCTCATCGAGAGAAGCCATGTCCTCGTTGATCGCGCCGTTGGCGGGAGCCTTCTTGTCGTCGATCGGGGCGCCCAGGAGCTCCTCGTCGGCGTCGGCGTGATGCGTCGGAGCGGAGGTACCCAGCAGGATATCGTCCGGACCGTCGGGGCTAAAGACCATCTGCAACAGCTGCGAGAGGTCTTCCTCGTCGGCAACGTCGTCGTTGTTCTCGAGGATGTAGAGCAGGTCGTGTGCCTCCAGGCCGTCACGGAGCTCCTCGATCGCCTTGACACCGATGCCATCGATGCGCAGCAGATCCTCCTCGGACTTGCCGACCAGGTCGCCGACCGTCTCGATGCCGACCTCGCTGAACTTGTTGGTCCAGCGCTGCGACACGCCCAGGTCGTCGAACAGGTACAGGCGAGCCTTCTCGGCGGAGATGGTGTGGCCGTTGCGGGTGAACGAACCGTCAGCACCACCGAACTCGTCGTAGCCGGCCCAGTCGAGCTGCTGCGGGAGCTGCTCGTCCAGGTCCTTGAGCTCCACAGGAGCCCACTCAGGCAGCGACTTGGCATTGGGCGAAGCCGGACCGTCGATGTCGACATAGCCGTCGGCCGTGCGATACGTCAGCTTGGCGTTGGCGTACGGCTTGAGGCCGGTACCAGCCGGGATCTTCTTACCGACGATGACGTTGGACTTAAGGTCGAGCAGGTGATCGACCTTGCCCTCGATGGCAGCCTCGGTAAGGACGCCAGCGGTACGGATGAACGAAGCGCTCGACAGCCAGGAGTCGATGTTGGACGCGACCTTGAGCGTACCCAGGATGACGGGCTCGGCCACGGGAGCCTGACCGCCCAGACGGGCAACGCGCTCGACCTCGTCGGCGAACTCATAGCGGTCAACATACTGACCAAGCAGGTACTTGGAGTCACCGGGGTTGGTGATCTGAACGCGACGCAGCATCTGACGTGCGAGCACCTCGATGTGCTTGTCGTTCAGGTCGACGCCCTGGCTGGTGTAGACGTCCTTGACGCTCTCGACGAAGGTGTGCATCGTCGACTCGATGTCGGTCAGCTTGCGCAGGTTGCGGAAGTTGACGAAGCCCTTGGTGATCTGATCGCCGGCGCGAACCTCGCAGCCGTCCTCGATCTCGGGCATAAAGCGCACCGAAGCGGGGACGCGACGCTCGTCGAGAACACGGGTGTGGTCCTCGGAGTCGGTGAGCGTCAGCACGTACTCGGACTTCTCGGGCTTAATCGAGAGGTGGCCGGAGTACGGAGCCAGCTCGGCCTCGCGACCCAGAATCTTCTCGTTGACGTTGCCGACGATATCGAACATACGGCTGACCGTAGGCAGACCCTGCGTAATATCGTCGACGCCAGCGACGCCGCCGGAGTGAATGGTACGCATCGTAAGCTGCGTACCGGGCTCGCCGATGGACTGGGCGGCAATAATGCCGACCGCGGTACCGATGGCGACCGGACGACGGGTGGAAAGATCCCAGCCGTAGCACTTCTGGCACACGCCGTACTTGGAACGGCAGGTGAGCAGCGCGCGAAGCTTGACCTTCTTAAGGCCGGCATCGACCATCTTCTGGATGTCGGCGACCTTCTCGATGTAGCCGTCCTGCTCAAAGAGCACGGTGCCATCGGGAGCCACGACGTCCTCAATGAAGCAACGGCCGACGAGGTCGGTGTTGAGGTCGGTGGTGCCGGGGATGATGAGGTTGTAAGTGACGCCCTCGTGCGTACCGCAGTCCTCCTCGCGGACGATGACGTCCTGGGCCACGTCAACCAGACGACGGGTCAGGTAACCGGAGTCCGAGGTGTGGGATGCGGTATCGACCAGGCCCTTACGGGCGCCGTAGGTCGAAATGAAGTACTCGAGCGGCAGCAGGCCCTCGCGGAAGTTCGCCTTAATGGGAAGGTCGATCGTCTCGCCGGACATGTCTGCCATCAGGCCACGCATGCCGCCGAGCTGACGCAGCTGGGTCTTAGAACCACGGGCGCCGGAGTCGGCCATCATGTACAGCGGGTTCTCCTCGTCGAACATGTCGAGCATGAGCGCTGCGACCTTGTCGGTACAAGCGGTCCACTCGTTAACGACTTCGATGTGGCGCTCCGTCTCGTTGATGAAGCCCTCCTCGAAGTACTCGTTGATCTGGTCGACGTTGGCCTGGGCGCGATCGAGCAGCTCCTGCTTCTCGGCAGGGATGAGAGCGTCCCACACCGAGATGGTGAGGCCGGCGCGGGTAGCGTAGTGGAAGCCGGAGTACTTGATGGCGTCGAGGATCGGACCGACCTTGGCCTCGGGGTAACGATCGCAGCAGTCGGCAACCAGCTTGGCCACGTCGCCCTTGACCATCTTGTAGTTCATGAACTCATAGTCTTCGGGCAGGCACTGGCGGTTGAAGATGATGCGGCCGATAGAGGTCTCGAAGCGCGCGGTCTTGTTGCCGGTGACGTCGTAGTCGACAAACTCGTTCTTGCCGTTCTTGACGCGGAAGATACGGGTGCCGTCCTCGTTGATGACGTTGGCGTCGGCAGCGGACACGCGGACCTGGATCTTGGCCTGCATGTCGACCTCGGAGCGGCAGTCATAGGCGTGCAGCGCGTCGTCGAAGCTGGCGAACACGTGGTTCTCGCCCGGCAGACCGTCGCGGACCTGGGTGAGGTAGTACACACCGATGATCATGTCCTGCGAGGGGATGTTGACCGGCTTGCCGGATGCCGGCGAGCGCAGGTTATTCGCAGAGAGCATGAGCACGCGGGCCTCGGCCTGAGCCTGGCTGGACAGCGGCACGTGGACAGACATCTGGTCGCCGTCGAAGTCGGCGTTGAAGGGCGAGCAGACCAGCGGGTGCAGGTGGATAGCCTTGCCCTCGACCAGCACCGGCTCAAAGGCCTGGATGGACAGACGGTGCAGGGTCGGTGCACGGTTGAGCAGCACGACGCGGCCGTCGATGACCTCTTCGAGGATATCCCACACAAAGGTGGCACCGCGGTCGATAGCGCGCTTGGCGCCCTTGATGTTCTCGACCTTGCCGAGCTCGACCAGGCGCTTCATGACGAAGGGCTTGAAGAGCTCCAGCGCCATGGTCTTGGGCAGACCGCACTGGTGCAGCAGCAGCTTGGGGTCGGTAACGATAACCGAACGGCCGGAGTAGTCGACACGCTTACCCAGCAGGTTCTGACGGAAACGACCCTGCTTGCCCTTGAGGGCCTCGGCGAGCGACTTGAGCGGGCGACCGCCACGGCCAGAGACCGGGCGACCACGACGGCCGTTGTCGAACAGGGCGTCCACGGACTCCTGGAGCATGCGCTTCTCGTTGTTCACGATGATCGCAGGGGCGTCCAGGTCGAGCAGGCGCTTGAGTCGGTTGTTACGGTTGATCACGCGACGATACAGGTCGTTGAGGTCGGACGCGGCGAAGCGGCCGCCATCGAGCTGGACCATCGGGCGCAGATCGGGCGGAATGACCGGGATGACGTCCAGGATCATGTTTGCGGGGCTGTTGCCGCCCTTCAGGAAGGCGTCAACGACCTCGAGACGCTTAACGGCCTTCTCGCGCTTCTGCTTCTGGGAGTCCTCGTCGGCGATGATGGCCTTGAGCTTCTCGGCCTCGGAGGGGAGGTCGATGGCAGCGAGCAGGTCGCGAACGGCCTCGGCACCCATACCACCCTTGAAGTACATGGAGTAGTAACGGGTCATCTCACGGAACAGCGGCTCATCGGAGATGAGGTCGCGCTCGGTGAGCTTCATGAAGGCGTTGAAAGCGTCCGTGCGGAGCTGCTTCTCGTCCTTGCACTCTTCCTCGATGTCGACGATGCCAGAGGCGATCTCCTCGGGGGTCAGCGGCTCCTCGTCGGAGAACTCGTCAAAGTTCTCGGGGTTGCCCTGCTCCTTGAGGGATTCGATCTGGCGGGCGCACTCGGCATCGATCTCTTCCAGATCGGCGGCGAGCTCCTCGCGCAGGTCGTCGGCGTCGGCCTCGCGAGCCTCGTAGTCAACCTCGGTGATGATGTAGCTGGCAAAGTACAGAACCTTCTCGAGGTCCTTGGACTTGATGTCGAGCATACGGCTCATCGGGAAGCTCGTGGGGCTCTTGAAGTACCAGATGTGGGACACGGGTGCGGCGAGCTCGATGTGGCCCATGCGGTCGCGACGCACCTTGGCCGAGGTGACCTCGACGCCGCAGCGCTCGCAGACGATGCCCTTAAAGCGGATGCCCTTGTACTTGCCGCAGGAGCACTCCCAGTCCTTGGCGGGACCGAAGATCTTCTCGCAGAACAGGCCGTCCTTCTCGGGCTTGAGGGTACGGTAATTGATGGTCTCCGGCTTCTTGACCTCACCGTGCGACCAGGAACGGATCTGGTCGGCGGAGGCAAGGGAGATCTTTACCGAGTCAAAATCAGTAGCTTCGAAATCTGCCACAGTCAACTACTCCTTATCAGTGGTCGTGGCGGCGACAGCCTCGGGTGCCTCGGCGGTCTCGGCATCCTGGGCCTCGACGTCGGCGTCAACGCCGGCGAGCGCAGCCAGGTCGTCGAGAGCAGAGGTCTCCTCGGCGGTCACAGGGGCGGAGGCGTCCTCGTCGGCATCGTGCATGGGCTCGATGTCCAGCGCGAGGGAACGGATCTCCTTGACGAGAACCTTGAAGGACTCGGGGATACCCGGAACCGGGACGTTCTCGCCCTTGACGATGGACTCGTAGGTCTTGACGCGGCCCACGGTATCGTCGGACTTGACGGTCAGGATCTCCTGCAGGACGTTGGAAGCACCGTATGCGTACAGTGCCCAAACTTCCATCTCGCCGAAGCGCTGGCCGCCGAACTGGGCCTTGCCGCCCAGAGGCTGCTGGGTAACCAGGCTGTAAGGGCCGGTCGAACGGGCGTGGATCTTGTCGTCGACCATGTGGCCGAGCTTGAGGATGTAGGACGTACCCACGGTAATGGGCTCGCGGAACTCCTCGCCGGTGCGGCCGTCGAACAGACGGGTCTTGCCGCGCTCGTCAAGCTGGGTGACGAACTCGGGACGCATGTGATCGCCAAAGGCAGCGGTGGCCTTGTTGAGCATGTTCTTGTTGGCACGACGAATGACCTCGGCGATCTCGTCCTCCTTGGCGCCGTCGAAGACGGGCGTCGAGACGAAGAACGGACCGGGGACATACTTGTCGGAGTCGGCATCCTCGGTATCCCAACCGCAGGCAGCAGCCCAGCCAAGGTGGCACTCGAGCAGCTGGCCGACGTTCATACGCGAAGGAACGCCCAGCGGGTTGAGGATAACGTCGATCGGGGTACCGTCAGCCATGTAGGGCATGTCCTCGACCGGCAGAACGTTACAGATAACACCCTTGTTGCCGTGGCGGCCGGCGATCTTATCGCCCTGCTGGATCTTACGACGCTGGGCGACGTAGACGCGCACCTGCTCGTTGACGCCGGGGGCCAGGTCGTCGCCGTTCTCGCGGCTAAAGCGGACAACGTCGATGACGCGGCCGTAAGCGCCGTGAGGCATCTTAAGGGAGGTGTCGCGGACGTCGTGGGCCTTGGCACCGAAGATGGCGCGCAGCAGGCGCTCCTCGGCGGTCAGAGCGCTCTCGCCCTTAGGCGTGACCTTGCCGACCAGGATGTCGCCAGGGCCGACCTCGGCGCCGATGCGGATAATGCCGTCCTCGTCGAGGTTGGCAAGCATATCCTCGGAGAGGTTCGGGATCTCGCGGGTGATCTCCTCGGGGCCGAGCTTGGTGTCGCGGGCATCGATCTCGTGACGGGTGATGTTGATGGTCGTCAGCAGATCCTCGGCCACCAGGCGCTCGGACACGACGATACCGTCCTCGTAGTTAAAGCCTTCCCACGGCATGTATGCCACGGTGAGGTTCTGACCCAGTGCGAGCTCGCCATGATCGGTCGAAGGACCGTCAGCCAGGGGCTCGCCCTGCTCAACGGTGTCACCGACGCGCACGAGCGGACGGTGGTTGATGCAGGTGGACTGGTTGGAGCGCTGGTACTTGGCCAGGTGATACTCGTCCATGCCGCCGGCATGCTTGACGATGATCTTGGCGGCGTCGGCAAAGATGACCTCGCCGGCATTCTTGGCCAGGGTGACCTCGCCGGAGTCCAGGGCGGCGCGACGCTCCATGCCGGTACCCTGTCTCTTATACACATCTCCGAGCCCACGAGAC
>URVF01000063.1 GCA_900551185.1 uncultured Collinsella sp.
TCTACACGCGTAAGATCGTCGGCAGCGTCAGATGTGTATAAGAGACAGGATATGAGCGCGCCGTGGCGCCAGCCGCCTCGCAGGCTTCGCACGTCTCGCGCGCCGCATCGACGCTTCCGGCATAGACGACGGCGATATCAAAGCCGTCCTCCGCCAGACCGACAGCGCAGGCGCGGCCGATACCCCGCGAGCCGCCCGTGACCAGTGCCACGCGACGTGAGTCGTTGCGCTCGAGCGCGCCATTGTTCAAGTTGCCCATGTCATTCCTTTCGGGTTACAGCCCTGTGGACTATGCGAGCTCGTCGGCAATAGCTGCGACCTGCTCGGCCGTCTCGCACGAATACACACGAACGTCGCTCAGCGTACGCTTGACCAGGCCGGACAGCGTTTTGCCGGGGCCGACCTCAATAAATGTGTCGATGCCTTGATCCTGCAGAGCATGCAGCGTATCGACCCAGCGTACGGCATGGCTCACCTGATTGGCCAAGACATCCGATGCCGTCTGGGGATCCGCCGGATAGGGCGCCGCTGTCATATTTGCCAAAACAGGAATGAGCAACGGGGACGGCGCGTGACCGGCCTCAATATATGCGGCAAGGCCACAGGTCGCCTCGGCCATATAGGGGCTATGAAATGCACCCGACACCGCGACCTTCATGGCGCGGCCGCCAGCCTCTTTTACTAGGACGTCGAGCTCCTGCAGCGCCTCGGGCGCTCCGGCCACAACCGTCTGCTGCGGGCTGTTGTAGTTGACTGGCCAGCAGTCCTCGCCGGCCTGTTTTGCCAGGCCCTCGACTTGCGCCGCATCGAGCTTGATGACGGCGCGCATGCCGCCCGGATGGCGCTCGGCAGCCGCGGCCATCAGCGCCGCGCGCTCGCACACAAGCCCAAAGCCCGCTCGCGTATCGAACGCCCCCGCAAAGGTGAGCGCGGCGACCTCGCCCAGCGAGAATCCCGCACAGGCGGCAGGTACCACGCCGCGCTCACGCAGGGCGGCAGCCGCTGCCAGGTCGTGAACGAACACGCACGGCTGCGTGTTCTCGGTCTGCGAGAGCTCCTCCTTGGAGGCACTCCGGCACTGCTCGCTGGTCCCCGGGCGCACCTCGTCGGCAATGGTGAACACCTCGGCGGCCGCCGGCGATGTCTCGATCAGATCGACGCCCATCGCGGGGTGTTGGGCACCCTGGCCGGCAAACAGAAACGCTACGCTACCCATGCGGACGCACCCTTCAGGACGCGCTCGGCGCCATCGACCAGATCGTCAACGATTTCGCGTGCGCTCTGGCGCTCGCTAACCATGCCGGCAATCTGTCCACACAAAAACGAACCCTCTTCGTAATTGCCGTCCTTGGCGGCCTTGCGAAGGGCGCCCGTGCCCATGGCCCCGAGCTCCTCGACACTTACGCCCGCCGCCTCGCTCTTGGCGTAGGCGTTGGTGAAGGGGCTCTTGAGGGCGCGCACCGGATGTCCCGTCGAGCGGCCGGTCGCACGCGTCGAAGTGTCGTTGGCCTTCAGGACCATCTCCTTGTACTGCTCCGAGACGGTGCACTCATTTGCAACGAGAAAGCGCGTACCCACCTGGACGCCGGCAGCGCCCAGCATAAAGGCGGCCGCCACGCCACGGCCGTCGGCAATACCGCCGGCAGCCACTACGGGAATGTCGACCGCATCGACGACCTGCGGCACCAGTGCCATCGTCGAGGTCTCGCCAATATGGCCGCCCGATTCGGTGCCCTCGGCAACAACCGCTGTGGCTCCACGACGCGCCACGAGACGGGCGAGCGCCACCGAAGCCACAACGGGGATGACCTTGATGCCCGCATCGTTCCAAGCTTTCATGTACTTGGTGGGATTACCGGCACCAGTCACCACAACGGGCACCTGCTCATCGATCACAACCTGTGCAACCTCGTCGGCAAACGGGCTCATGAGCATGACGTTAACGCCAAAGGGCTTATCCGTCTTGGTGCGCAGCTCATGAATCTGGTCGCGAAGCCAGTCGGCGTCGGCATTCATTGCCGCGATGATGCCTAGGCCGCCCGCCTCGGATACGGCCGATGCCAGTGAGGCGTCGGCAATCCAGGCCATGCCGCCCTGGAACACGGGCTTTTCGATGCCGAGCAGATCGCAGAGAGGAGTCTTGAGCATCTCTACTTCTCCAATGCCGCCTCGACCGTATCGGCGAACTCGCCGACCGTCTTGGGGTTCTCCTCGGTATCAAGCTGGATGCCAAACTCGTCCTCAACGGCGACGAGAATCTCGACGGTACCCAGGCTGTCGAGGCCAATCTCCTCGAGCGTGGACTCGGGCTTCATCTCGACGTCGTCAAGGCCAGCGGTCTCGCGGATAACGTCGCAAACGCGCTCGAAGGTCTTCTGATCTGCCATGGTAGTTCTCCTTTGTTTGTGCCCTAGGGGCGTTTTCATTTCCTATGTGCGACTACTTCCAACGAAGCAGATAGCCACCTATATCCAGACCGGCGCCAAATCCAACCAAGGCGATGGTGTCGCCTGTGTGAAGTGCACCGGCGTTTGCCAGCCGGTCGAGGGCAAGCGGAATGCATGCGCTCGAAATGTTGCCGGTCTCGCGCAACGTGCGAACCACGCGCTCGTCCGGCACGCCCAGGCGCTTGACCGCCTGGCTCAGGATTCGTTCGTTAGCCTGATGGAATACAAAATGATCGATGTCCTCGACCGCGATACTCGCGTCGCAGGCGAGCTTGTTGACCGTGTCGCAGATGGCGTTGACGCCGAACTTGAACACGCGGCGGCCATTCATGGACAGCACGCTCGCGCTATCTGCGGAAGCCTTAAACGGCGAGGTACCGACCAGACCGGGAACGCGCAACGTCTCGACGTCGGGCGCCGTCGAAAGCTCAACGGCAAGGGGGTTGTCTCCCCCAGCCTCTATCACAGCGGCGCCTGCCCCATCGCCAAAGAGCACACAGGTGGCACGGTCGGTCCAGTCGAGCGCGCGCGTCATCTGCTCGGCAGCAACGACAAGCACGCGCTCGGCGCGACCGCGGGCGATATAGCCCTCGGCGACATCGAGCGCAAATACGAAGCCGGCGCAGGCCGCCGAGACATCGAAGGCAGGACACGTCGCGCCCAGACGCTCGGCTACGGCACACGCCTCGGCGGGAACAAGATGATCGCCCGTCGTCGTCGAGCAGACGATAAGATCCAGCTGGCTCGCATCGATTCCGGACGTCTGCAGCGCTTGCTCGCTTGCTGCCACGGCAAGGTCGTCGAGTGACTCGGTGGTGCAGACGTGGCGGCTCTTGATACCGGTGCGGGTAAAAATCCACTCATCCGAGGTATCCAGGAACTCGGACAGTTCGTCGTTGGAAACGCTGCGCTCGGGAAGTGCCGAGCCCGTTCCCAGTATCGTGAAACCCATCACTAACCTCCTTTGAGTTGTTGACGTGTTTACATCGACCAAGAGAGGATAGCGCATTTCAGTCATTGTTGACGTGTTAACATTAAATTGTCCAAATGCGACAAAGGCTTCACATTGTGTCTGTCTCACAACACCATTGCGTTATTCACTTATTCATTAAGGAGGTAGCAGCCGTTATGGATGCCCAATTAACGATAGTCGACGTAACCGGATCGACCAACGATGACCTGCTCGAAGCAGGAAAACAAGGAGCGCCGCACGGCACAGGACTTGCCGCCCGGGCTCAGACAGCAGGACGCGGCCGGCGCGGCCACAAGTGGGATTCAACCGCCGGCAACCTATTGCTTTCGATTGTCCTGCGTCCATGCGTTAATCCTGCAAAGTACTCTGGTCTTGCCGCCGTCAGCGGCCTAGCGGTGCTCGAGGCGCTCAAAAATCAGGGTCTTGCAAACGAGATTGGCCTCAAATGGCCCAACGATCTGGTCGCGCGAGGACGCAAGCTCGGCGGCATTCTGGTCGAGGCCGCACGCGATAACGAAGGCAGCCCCTTTGCCGTTTGCGGCATTGGCGTCAATGTGAACTATGTGCCTTCGGAGGTTCCCGATGGCGGCCTGCCGGCAATCGGTCTCTCGGACCTCAACGAGAATGTTCCCGCCGTCGACGTGCTACTCAAGGAGGTCTATCACGCGGTCGTGAACGCTGTAGACACATGGGCAGAGCGCCTCAACGCCATGGAAGAAAACGCCGGACCGCTCGCGCCCGTCCACGGAGAATATATCGCTCATCTCAATTGGATTGGAGAGCGCGTTACCGCCCGTTCCCCTGTCGGGGACGAGCTGGCGCGTGGCATCTTTCAAACGGTCGATGACTTTGGTCGCGCGTGCATCGAGACGGAAGACGGCTTGCGATCCTTCCATTTTGAGGAGGCATCGCTGCGCCCCTTGAGCGAATAGGGCGCCGCAGCCACCTACTCGGCAGTATTACCCGGCAGTCCAAACCATCATTCAAAACAAAAGAGCCCCGCTACCAACATGGCAGCGGGGCTCTGTAAGCTATGAGCGATATCGCTTAGAGCTTGATGTCGATGTCGACGCCAGCGGGGAGGTCGAGACGCATGAGCGAATCAACGGTGCCCGAGGTGGGGTCGAGGATGTCGATGAGGCGCTTGTGGGTGCGCATCTCGAACTGCTCACGGGAGTCCTTGTTCACGTGCGGCGAGCGGATAACCGTGTACAGGTTGCGCTCGGTGGGCAGGGGGACAGGACCGGAAACGCGAGCGCCGGTCTTCTGAGCGGTCTCGACGATGAGCTTCGCGGACTGATCGACGACCTCGTGATCATAGCCCTTGAGGCGAATGCGGATCTTCTGGGTAGCCAACTTAAACCTCCAAAGAGTGCGAGAGATGTTCTCGCGGATTACGTAACAGGGAGCTCGAACTTAGGCGTTCTTGCTCATGACCTCGTCCACGATGGACTTGGGCGCGGGCTCATAAGAGTCGAACTGCATCGTGTAGGATGCACGGCCCTGGGTCTGGGAGCGAAGGTCGGTAGCGTAACCGAACATCTCGCCCAGCGGCACCTTGGCACGGATGAGCTTGCTGTTCTTGCGATCCTCCATACCCTCGATCTTGCCGCGGCGACCGGAGAGGTTGCCCATAACGTCGCCCATGTACTGCTCGGGGGTCTCGACCTCGACAGCCATGATCGGCTCGAGCAGCTGCGGATCGGACTTCTTGAGGGCGTCCTTGATAGCCATGGAACCGGCGATCTTGAAGGCGGCCTCGGAGGAGTCGACCTCGTGGTAAGAACCGTCGAACAGGGTGACCTTGACGTCGAGGACCGGGAAGCCGGCGATAACACCGGTGTTCAGGGCCTCCTGGATGCCCTTGTCGATGGACGGGATGTACTCCTTGGGCACGACGCCGCCGACGATAGCGTTGACGAACTCGTAGCCGAAGCCCTCCTCCATCTTCTCGAGCTTGATGACGGCGTGGCCGTACTGACCGCGACCGCCGGACTGGCGGACGAACTTGCCCTCAGCCTTCTCGACGTCGTGACCAGCGGTCTCGCGGTAGGCAACCTGGGGCTTACCAACGTTAGCGTCAACCTTGAACTCGCGGAGCAGACGGTCGACGATGATCTCGAGGTGCAGCTCGCCCATGCCGGCGATGATGGTCTGGCCGGTCTCGTGGTTGGTGGACACCTGGAAGGTCGGGTCCTCCTCGGCGAGCTTGGTCAGAGCCAGGGACATCTTGTCCTGCTCGGCCTTGGTCTTGGGCTCGATGGCAACGTCGATAACGGGCTTAGCGAACTCGATCTTCTCGAGGACGATCTCCTTGCCCTCGGCGCACAGGGTGTCACCGGTGGTGGAGTTCTTGAAGCCGACGCAAGCGACGATGTCGCCGGCGGCAGCGTCGTCACGGTCGATACGCTCGGCGGCGTTCATCTCGAGGATGCGGCCGAGGCGCTCGCGCTGACCGTTGGAAGCGTTGACAACGTAGGAGCCGGACTCGGCGCGGCCGGAGTAAACGCGGACATAGGTGAGCTTACCGACGAACGGGTCGGTCATGATCTTAAAGACCAGGCCGGAGAAGGGCTCGTCGAAGGAAGGATGACGCTGAATCTCCTCGCCGGTGTCCGGATCGGTACCGGTGACGGCCTCGACGTCGAGCGGGCTGGGCAGGTAGTCGACGACAGCGTCGAGCAGCTCCTGAACGCCCTTGTTCTTGTAGGCGGAGCCCACGAAGACGAGGTTGAGCTCGTTGGCCAGAACGCCCTTGCGCAGAGCAGCCTTGAGCTCCTCGACGGTGAAGTCCTCCTCCATGAGGATCTTCTCCATGAGCTCGTCGTCAAAGCTGGCAGCAGCGTCGAGGAGCTCCTCGCGCTTGGTGGCAGCGATGTCGGCAAACTCAGCCGGAATCTCGTCCATCGGCTCGGGGTAGGTCATGCCCTTCTCGTCGGCCTTGAAGTCCCATGCAGTCATGGTGACCAGGTCGATGACGCCCCAGAAGTTGTCCTCGGCGCCCATCGGGACCTGAGCGGCCACGGCGTTGGCGTCGAGACGATCCTTCATGGTCTCGATAGCGTTGAAGAAGTCAGCGCCCACGCGGTCATACTTGTTGATGAAGGCGATGCGGGGGACGTTGAAGGTGGAAGCCTGACGCCAAACGGTCTCAGACTGGGGCTGAACGCCGGCAACGGCGTCGAAGACGGCGACAGCGCCATCGAGGACGCGCAGGCAGCGCTCGACCTCGGCGGTGAAGTCAACGTGGCCCGGGGTGTCGATGATCTGGATGCGGTAGTCCTTACCGTCCTTGTTCCAGAAGCACGTGGTAGCAGCGGACGTAATGGTTACGCCGCGCTCCTGCTCCTGAACCATCCAGTCCATGGTGGCAGCGCCCTCATGGACCTCACCGATCTTGTGGGTCTTACCGGTGTAGTAAAGAATACGCTCGGTCGTGGTGGTCTTACCGGCATCGATGTGAGCCATGATGCCGATGTTACGGGTATCGGAAAGCTTGTACTTAGGCTTAGCCATGTTAGTTCCTTACCTTAACTTACCAACGATAGTGAGAGAACGCGCGGTTGGCCTCGGCCATCTTGAAGACGTCCTCACGCTTCTTGACGGAAGCGCCCAGGCCGTTGGAAGCATCGAGGATCTCGTTGGCGAGACGCTCGGCCATGGTCTTCTCCTTGCGAGCGCGGGAGAAGTTGACGATCCAGCGGATACCCAGAGCGGTGGAACGACGGGAGTTGACCTCCATCGGGACCTGATAGGTAGCGCCACCGACACGCTTGGGCTTAACCTCGAGCGTGGGCTTGACGTTGTCCATAGCCTTCTTAAAGGTAGCGAGAGCGTCGCCACCCTCGGACTTCTCGGCAACGATCTCGAAAGCGGTGTAAACGATGCGCTCAGCGGTGGCCTTCTTGCCGTCAAGAAGGACCTTGTTGATGAGCTGAGTCACCAGGCGGTTGTTGTAAACGGCGTCAGGCTGAACCTCACGACGATTAGCTGCTGCACGACGCGGCATGTGAAATCTCCTTAAGTGTCTACCGTGCGGCCCTTAGGCGGCACACGGCGAAAGTATCAAAACGTTATCTGGCTTATTTAGCCTTGGGGCGCTTAGCACCGTACTTGGAACGGGCCTGCATACGGTTCTGGACCGGAGCAGCGTCGTAGGCGCCACGGATGACGTGATAACGGACACCAGGGAGGTCACGGACACGACCGCCGCGGACGAGCACGATGGAGTGCTCCTGCAGGTTGTGGCCCTCACCCGGGATGTAAGCGGTAACTTCGATGCCGTTGACAAGGCGAACACGGGCAACCTTACGAAGAGCCGAGTTCGGCTTCTTGGGGCTCGTGGTGAAGACACGGGTGCACACGCCGCGCTTCTGGGAGTTGTGCTGCAGAGCAGCGTTCTTGGACTTCTTGGGCACGGAACGACGGCCCTGGCGAACCAGCTGGTTAATAGTAGGCAAAGCGTACTCCTTCTCGAATGATTCCAGCTTTCTGTAAAGTGCAACGGCTTGAATCGAGGGGTCAGCATCCCCCTACGAAACACGCAGTTCGATAGGATACGTGGCGTTAGCTGTGCCGTCAACAGACCACGCCGCCGGGCGTATCCCAAAATAGCCATATTTCCGCAAAGCCTACACAAAAGGAATCCCCTCCTGTGCGCGGGGGCGGATTCCCGGCCCGGGCGGCCCGCTGTTTAAGCTGTCTCTTATACACATCTGACGCTGCCGACGATCTTACGC
>URVF01000064.1 GCA_900551185.1 uncultured Collinsella sp.
AAACCACAACCCGCACAAATTAGCAATTCAAATAGTCATCGGGGACGTTCTTAAATGACTAGTCAAACAAGAACGTCCCCAATGACTAGTCGTTTAAGAACGTCCCCGATGACTGCCGGGCGGGAGCGTTTAGCGGTACAGCTGCCGACTGGGCAGGCTGAGCTGGTATCCTTATGCGGTATTGTCTCGATTCGTTAGGATTGCATGTGAGAGCTGCCACTGTCCTTCGTTCAGTTGTATGTCGCGCCCTGGCCATTGTGCTTGCCGCGCTTGCCGCACTGAGTTCCATCGCGCCTGTTCAGGCTTTTGCCGATGACTCTAGTCAGCCAGTCAAGACGGTCCGCGTCGGCTGGCTCGTCAACAACGAGGGCTTCCAGAACGGCACCCCCGGCGAGCGTCTCTCGGGATGGGGTTACGAGTACCTCCAGACCCTGTCGTACTACACGCCCGGCTGGCGGTACGAATACGTCTCCGGCACCTTCACCGAGCTTATGGACATGCTCGAGGCAGGCGAGATCGACCTCATGCCCAACATCTCCTACTCCGAGGAACGCGCCCAAAAGCTGCTCTTTTCCTCGAACCCCGAGGGCACCGAGCGCTACTACATCTACGCCAGGCCCGACCGTGACGACCTGGCCAAGGGTGACCCTCAAGCACTCCAGGGTCTCACCATCGGTTACAACTCCGGTGTTATGCAAACCATCGTCGGCCAGCAGTGGCTCGCCAACGAGGGAATCGCCTGCACATACAGGGAGTATGACGGAGGCTCCGTTCTCTTTGACGCGCTCGCAAACGGCGAGGTCGACGCCATCATCATGAACGACACCATTTCGTCGCCCGAGGCGTCGCCCATGTTCTACGTCGGTTCGAGCGACTACTACTTTGCCGTTCCCAAAAGCCGCCCCGACCTGATGGACAACATCAACTCCGCAATGGCGGCAATCAACCGCGTCAACCCCCGCTATAACGACGAGGTCAAATCGAACTATTCAGCGCAAAACAGCGGATCATCCTCGCTCACCGGCGATGAGCGCGCCTGGCTCAAGGCGAACAACAGCACCATCACGCTCGGCTACATTACGGGCAAACTCCCCTACTGCAACGAAGACGAAGACGGCAAAATGGAAGGCTCGCTCGCATCGCTTGCGACGACGTTGCACGATAAATTTGGCATTACGGTCGAAACCGTCGCCTTTGATAGCTACAAGATGATGTCAAAGGCCCTGTCAGAGGGAAGCATAGACGTTGCGCTGCCGGCATACCGAGATTACTGGTTCGCCGAGCAATCAGGCGTTGTGCAGTCGGTATCGTTGGGGACCATGTCCCTCACCGCCATCCACACCGGCAGCAACCTGAACAAAGACCTTCAGAACATCGCCTGCACCAAATCATCGTTTGTCAACAAAAATGCACTTGAAAGTCTGTTCCCCACAGCGACCGTAACCGAATACCAATCCGACGATGAAGCGTTCGACGCCCTCAGGAAGGGAACGGCACACTGCATCGTCGCTCCCAGTTCACGCGTAAAAACCATCGGCGACCGTTATGATCTCGAGGACTGCGAGACGGTCGAGCTCCCTGACACCTGTGACCTCGCGTGCTTGATGTCGCGCGGCAAGCCCGAGCTGTTGGGAATCATCAACAAGGGCATCATCAATGCCGGAGAATCGCTCTCCGCAAGCAATTACTCCTCTACGTCGTACACGGCCCAGGAATCCAACACGCTTCAATTCCTTTATCGCAACCGCACCGCCGTTGCCTCCACCCTCATCGGTATGTTGTCGGTCGGCATCGTCCTGCTCATCTGGGCGCTCGTGCGCGCTCGAACCGAGCGCAAAAAAGCCGATGCTGCCAACGCCGCTAAGACGGCATTCCTCACGCGCATGAGCCACGACATCCGTACGCCGCTCAACGGCATCCTGGGCCTTATCGATATCGAGGAATTGAAGGAAGGCGATATCCAGGTCGCCCGCGAAAGCCGCGCCAAGGCTCGTGTTGCCGCCAATCACCTGCTCTCTCTGATTAACGACATCCTCGAGATGGGCAAAATCGAAGACCGCAAGATAACACTGGAACATGCGCCTTTTAACCTCAAAGAGCTCTGTGACAATACGCTAGTGCTGTGCAAGCTCCGCGCATCCGATAACGGCATCACCATGCAGGACAATAGTCTGCCATACACCACGGGGCCATACATGGTCGGCAGTCCCACCCATATCCGACAGATCATGATCAACCTGTTAGACAACAGCATTAAGTACAACAAGCACGGCGGCTCCGTCACCTTTAGCTCAAAGACCAAGCCACTCGATAACGGGCGCGCGCTCTTTTGCTTTAGCGTTTCGGATACCGGCATTGGCATGACTTCCAAGTTTTTAAAGCATATCTATGAGCCGTTTGCCCAAGAAGGTAACGATGCGCGTAGCAAGTTCCAAGGAACCGGCATGGGCATGCCAATCGTCAAGTCGCTTATTGAACTGATGGGCGGCACCATCGAAGTCACCAGCGAGCTCCATGCGGGCACCTCGTTCTACGTGGAGATTCCGCTCGATATCGACAAGAACCCCCAGGCGCGGGCGAATACGGTCGAGGGGGCGCTCGACTGCTCGCTCGCCGACATGAACGTACTGCTCGCCGAAGACAACGAATTGAATGCCGAGATTGCCCAGGCGCTGCTAGAATCCGAGGGCATCGTGGTCACCCGCGCCGCCAACGGCAACGAAGTCGTCGATCTGTACCTGTCGCATCCCGCCGGCAGCTTCGATGCCATTTTGATGGACATCATGATGCCGGACATGGACGGCTACGAGGCAACCCGCGTGATTCGTCTGAGCGAGAAGGTCGATGCAGCCGATATCCCCATCATCGCGCTCACCGCCAATGCCTTTGCCGAGGACGCCAAGGCGGCACACGATGCCGGCATGAACGCCCATCTGTCCAAACCGCTCGACTTTAACAAGCTCAAAAACATACTCGCCCGCATCAAGAAAAACGGATCCGTTTCGCTATAGTTTGTGCTCAACCACCACGCACGACCAGAAAGGAAGCCAACGATGTTTAGGCCCTTACGTCGAAAGAAACGCGCCATCACCGACGAGGAAGCGCGCGAACTGCTCGCTACCTGCAAGCGCGGCGTCTTTGCCGTCAACGGCGACGATGGCTACCCGTACGCCATTCCCGTCAACTACTTCTTTGACGCCGAGCACGACAAGATCTATTTCCATGGCGCCAAAGCCGGCCACAAGGTCGACGCACTCAAGCGCGATGACAAGGTCTGCTTTACCGTATATGGCAACGAGTGGTACCAGGACGGTGACTGGGCTCCCTACGTTATGAGCACCGTCGTCTTTGGCCGTTGTCGCCTGGCGAATGACACCCCCGCGTTTATCGAAGACAAAGTCCGCCAGCTCGCCCTTAAGTACTACCCTTCTGCCGAAGAAGTCGAAGAGGAAATCGCCAAGGACATCAAGGGCGTCCAGCTCTACGAGATTTCGATTGAGCATCTTTGCGGCAAGCAGATTCAAGAAAAGTAAGCCCCTCAGCAGGCCTCATCAATAACAATATGGCCCGGTTCCAGCCCACCTCGGAACCGGGCCATATGCTTATGAAGCGTCGGCGGCGATGTGCGCTAGCGCCTCGACGAGCTCTTGCGAGCTCACAGGTTTGCTCAGGTGCGCGTTCATGCCCGCCTCACGCGAAAGCCTACGGTCGTCGGCAAAGGCGTTGGCACTCACGGCGATAATCGGCGTGGTCGCGGCATCCTCGCGATCGAGTGCTCGAATCTGACGCGTGGCCTCAAGGCCATCGATGCCAGGCATCATGATGTCCATCAACACCACGTCGTACTCGTGCGGTGCGCTCGCGGTAAACATCTCGACGGCAAACTCACCATCCTTAGCATGCGTCACGATGGCACCGACACGGCTGAGCGTAAACTGCGCGATCTCGGCATTCAGATCGTTATCCTCTACGAGCAAAACGCGCAAGCCCTGGAGCGCATCGCCGTCGCCCCCATCCACGCGAACTGCCTGAGGAATCTCGGAGCGTTTACATTTCTCGAACGGCAGGCGGATGGTAAACGTCGTCCCCTGCCCCAAGACGCTCGTAAAACTCATGGTTCCGCCCATAAGCTCGACCAGCTGTTTTGCGATAGGCGCGCCCAGGCCAGTTCCCGACGAAGCGCCTTCCACCTGCTGCTCCTCGCGGCAAAACGGCTCGTAGAGGTGCTTTTGGAACTCCTCGCTCATGCCAATACCGTTGTCGGCGATCGTGTATTCATAGACGGGAACGCCATCCGCTGGCTCCACCTCGCGGCACACCAGGCGGACATAGCCGCCCTGGCGGTTGTACTTGACGGCATTGCCGGCAATATTGAGCAACAGGCGCTTGAGGTGCGTCACGCTCACCCGCGCATAGGGATGATTAAGCGTCTGCTGGTCGCAGATAATTGTCACCAGACGCTCCTCGGCCTGGCGCTCCAGAATATCGCGCACCTCGTGGTTGAGGGTCACCAAGTTTGTGGGAACAAGCTCCAAATCGACCTGGCCGCTCTCCAGGCGACTCATATCCAGGGCCTCGTTGGCAAGGTCGAGCAGCAGCCCCGATGCCGTCCAGATTTTTGAGCGGCAATCGGTCTGCTTTTGCAGATCGTCCGCATTGGCATCGCCAACCTCGACCATGCCGCGAATGCCGTTGATGGGCGTGCGCAGATCGTGGCTCATGCGGCGCAAAAACTCCGTCTTTGCCGAGTTGGCAGACGAGGCCTCACGCGCCGCCTTTGCCAGCTTGTCGCCATAGTCGCGCTCTTGCTGCAGCAAGTCCGTCAAACGTCGGCGATCAGCGCGGCGACGCACCATCACAACAACGGCTATAACACCGCTGTAGAGCACCAGCACGCCGGCAGCAACAGCCGCGACGACCTCAAAGTAGCGCCGCGCCGAGGCATAGGTGTACACGTAGAACCCGCGCGCTTTTCCAAATGTGCCCAAATACCACTCGCCGTCGGCGTTAACCAATCTGACCTTACCAGCCGGGCACCGATCCTTTATACCGTCAACAATGAAGGCATCCGTCGCAGGCAGATCGAATACGCCCAATATGGTGGGTTCAACGGCATTGGTCGCAACGACCTTGCCATCGCTTTCAATCACGATATTGCCGCTATCGATGGTTTCATAGCCTTCGAGCAAACTCTGCAGCTTGAGCGTATTGCTTGCAACTGCCTTCGCGCCCTGATGCCTTACCGCGATAACGATGCCCTCGCCATCTTGCCGGGTCACGCAGCCAATGTCTGCGACCGAGTCATCCGCAAGTGTGATGCGGGCGGTATAGGACTTAAGCGGATAGGCTGCCACCTCCAGCACGGGTGCTTCCTTGAGATACGTAGCGAGCGACTCGTAGCCCACGCCATCCGTCGAGGACTCAGACACCAAATTGCCCGATGCGTCCGTCACGATCAGTGCGCTCACGTTGAACTGGTCGGCATATTGCTCCAGCATGGCGTTATCCACCGAACCGTCGCGCTCCATATCGCGCGCTGTCTCTCCGGCGATCTCCATAACGCGAATCAGGTTTTTGGTTGTATAGGCGCTATTGAATGCATCGTAGGAAAGGCTCTGCGTCGCCACGTAATCGACAACGTCGGCAAAGCGCTGCTCGGCCTGAGCTGTCGTGTAGCTGTAGCTCATCATGCCGGCAACAACCGAGAGCGCTATCCCCAGCAGAGCGACAAGAAGCCATGCCCCTGTCGAACGATTGCCCCGCTCCTGAGCGGCGTGGTCGGGCGCATCGATCATGACAGGCCCTCCATATTCAAAAATGGCGAAGGGTCATCAAAGTACTTTGACACCAGGCGTTCCATGGTGCCATCGGCAAGCATTTCTTGGTAGGCATGAGTGAGCTTGACGTCGATACCGCGCGTATCGTTGATATCGAAAGCGGTGCCCAAACCAACCTCTAGCAGCGGCTCATCCAAAATGCGATACGTTACGCCATAGTCTTTTTCGTAGGTGAGCAGCGAGGACTCATGCGCGGCGATGGCGTCGACCAGACCTTCGACGAGCGCCGGGTTCAGGTATGAACGGTCCGAAAAGCAGTAGAGTTCCTTGATCTGCGGAACGTTTTCATTTGTACGGTTGAGCAAAATGTCCTCGGGCTTGGTGGTGGACTGAACGGCCACGACCTTATCCTCAAGATCGGCAAGCGTGTAGATATCGCTCTGGGGATCGACTGCGACCACCTGGCGGCTCGCAAGGTACGGGCCGGCCCAACGATACTCGTTTTCGCGACCCGTCATGCTAAAGCTACCCATGACGCAATCGAGCTCGCCGCTCGCCAGCAGCTCTTCCTTCTTTTCCCAGTCAATCAGCTGGTATTTTGGCTTGTAACCAATGCGGGCCAAAGCCTCGGTCAATATCTCGACATCCAGGCCAACGATATCGCCGTACTCGTCGGTATACACAAACGGTGGATAGAGGTCGCTGCCAACGTTGAGCGTCTTAAGATTGTCGTCCTGGACCTGCGAGGCCTCCAGGCCTTTTGATGCAGACGTCGATGCCTCGTCATTCGACCCGAAGCAGCCAGCTATCGCTACGACAAAAGCGCTCGCCACTGCAAGCGCAACAAACAACGAAATGGCAACCGAGCGACGGGATCTTTTCATCGAGCTCCATACGATCCTGTTTACAGACTGAAATGGTTAAAGATAATAGCAAACAAAACCACACGAGCACCCAATTGTTACAGACGCTTTACCGTGTGGGGCCTTCCAGCCGACTTGGCAGAAGACCCCACATGCAGCGCTCACTTACCGTGCATTAAAAACGTAGCGGTCCAGGCGGCCGCACGCTTCCTTTACGCGCGAAAGCGGCAGCGCCAGATTCACGCGAATGTGGCAGGGCCCGTGGAACGGACGGCCGTCCTGATACCCCACGCCCACGCGCGCCCCCTCGTCGAGCAGCCACTGAATATCGCGGCCATGCTCGCGGCACCACTCGGTGCAGTCCAGAAACACCATGTACGTGCCCTGCGGACGCGAATAAGACACGCCCTCAAAATGCTCGTCCACGTAATTGCAGAAGTACTCGATATTGCCGGCAAGCACCTGGTTGAGCTCGTCCAGCCACTCGTAGCCTTGCGGCTGGTAGGCACCGATAAGCGCGTGCATCGAGAGGACGTTCATCTCGTTGTAGTGAGTCTTGTTGGACACGGCACACACGCGGTCGCGCAGCGTCTCGTTGTAGATGATGTGGTAGCTGCCGACCAGACCCGCCAGGTTAAACGTCTTGCTCGGCGCATAGAGGGCAACCGTGCGCATGCGGGCATCCTCGCTCACCGACTGCGTCGGGATATGCTTGTGTCCCGGCAGGATGATATCGGACCAAATCTCGTCCGAGATCACCACGCAATCGTGCTGGCGATAGATGTCCATGGCGCGCTCGATTTCGTCGCGCTCCCATACGCGCCCGCAGGGATTGTGCGGCGAGCAGAACACCGCGGCATGGATGTTGTTTTGGGCGAGTTTGCACTCCATGTCCTCAAAGTCCATGCGCCACACGCCCCGGTTGTCGAGTTTAAGCGAGCTGTGGACAATGCGATAGCCCGCGGCCTCGATGGACTTGGTAAAGCCGATGTAGGTGGGGCTGTGGACCAGCACCGCATCGCCCGGCTGGACATACGCGCGCAGCGTCGACACGACGCCGCCCAGCACGCCATTTTCGTAGCCGATATGTTCAGGGCTCAAACCTTCGACGCCATTGCGGCGATTCTGCCATTCGATGATGCGATCGAAGTACTCAGCGCGCGGGTTAAAGTAGCCAAACATGGGGTGCTGGGCACGCTGAATGATGTGTTCCTGGACCGTGGGCACCGTGGCAAAATTCATGTCGGCCACCCACATGGGGATGCGGTCGAAGCCCTCGTCGGGTGCGTTCGGAGCCATACCGGGGATCTCGCCCCAAGAGTCAACGGCGATGGAGTCCATGCCGTGGCGGTCGATGATTGAAGTGAAGTCGTATTTCATGCTGGACCCCCGTGCAAAGTAGACTGTTTCGATAGGCGCTATTGTCCACCAGCACGGGCGGTTTTGGCGCGGGGTTTGGCGCTTAATTTGACGGGTGCGGGCGAATTGCTCTGTCTCTTATACACATCTGACGCTG
>URVF01000065.1 GCA_900551185.1 uncultured Collinsella sp.
AGATCATGCCTAGTCTCGTGGGCTCGGAGATGTGTATAAGAGACAGGATTAAGAGCGAGCCTAACTGCCTGCTCGCCGGCGATCGCTGCCCTTGTCTGCGTCAGTCGAGTCTTGAGGCTTTGGCAGACTCCGATGAGGTGTCGGAGCAACTGCTCAACGATGGTGTTGAGTACCGCGCTCGCCTACGCCCTCTAAAGGTCGAGGGTGAGCCTCGTGTCTTGCTGATGGTGCGTCCAATCGATGAACAAGAGGCTGCAGAAGAGGACCTTGTCTACACCGACGTGCTGACGAGTGTGCGCAATCGCCGATATTACGAGGAAAAGCTCCGTAGCGCCCGCATGAAGGCCGGCGTTGCGGTGATCGACCTTGACGATTTTAGGGTCTTCAACGATACGTGTGGCCGTCATGCCGGCGACCTTGCGCTCGGTGCCGTGGCGACAGCCATACGCAGCGGTATTCGTTCGACTGACGAACTTGTGCGCTATGGCTGCGACAAGTTTGTGGCCGTCATGCCCGATATTCCCTCCGATGACTTCGCCCGTCGCCTGCGTCAGGTATCCGATGCCGTTCGTTCCGCGTTTATTCCGGGCCATGAGCACGTGAGCTTGACGGCATGTGTTGGTGGCGTTCGCATTCATGGCGAGACGGTTGATGAGGGCGTTGGCCGCGCTGTCCAGTTGCTGAGCCGTGCCAAGGCAAAAGCCGGTACGGTCGTGACCGATGGCGATTTCATCGAGGCCTTCCAAAACGAAAAGCCTTTGGTGCTTATCATCGATGACTCCGAGATGAACCGAGCCATTCTCAACGAGATGCTCAAGGACGAGTATTGCATCCTCGAGGCTGATAACGGTCGTACGGCGCTCGATATGGTCGACCGCTATGGCGATGAGTTGTCGCTCGTGCTACTGGACATTGTCATGCCGGACGTGAGCGGCTTTGAGGTGCTGGCCGATCTGTCGCGCCGATCGGTTGTTGACAATCTGCCTGTCATCATGATTTCGAGTGAAGAATCCGACGATGTGGTTCTGCGTGCGTACGAGCTGGGCGCCTCGGACTATATCAGCCGCCCGTTTGACGCCCGTGTCGTGCGCCGTCGTGTAAGCAACACTATCCGTCTGTACGCCAAACAGCGCCGCCTGACGAGCCTGCTGTCCCAGCAGTACAACGAGCGCGTCAAGAACAGTCGCATGCTCATCGACATCATGGCCGGTGTCATGGAACTTCGCAATGGCGAGAGCGGCAGGCACGTTACGAATATCGAAAAGCTGACCGAGCTGCTGCTTGGCTGTCTGGTCCAGCGTAGCGACACCATTTCCCTCGACAACGAGGAACGCTCCACGATTGCCCTGGCTTCGGCGCTGCACGATATCGGCAAGATGGCGATTGACGATGCGATCCTCAACAAACCCGGGCGCCTTACGCCCGAGGAGTTCGAGATTATGAAGACGCATACCACGATCGGTGCCGACATGTTGCTTGAGCTGGGCCGCCATCACGTCGGCAATGCGCTTATGGAATATGCGTACCAGATTGCGCGTTGGCATCACGAGCGCTGGGACGGCAAGGGCTATCCCGATGGCCTTAAGGGCGACGATATTCCCATTGCCGCACAGGTGGTTTCGGTGGCCGACGTGTACGATGCTCTGACGAGCGTGCGCGTGTACAAGGACGCTATCCCGCACAAGGAGGCGATCCAGATGATCCTGAACGGTAAGTGCGGCACCTTTAACCCGCTGTTGCTCGACTGCCTGCTCGAGGTGCAAGACCGTATTGCCGAGACGTTGGCACGCCCCTCCGACGTCGTCGCGTTTCCCACGATCTAGTTTGACCAAAGGAGTTTTAATCCATGATTTCCATGCGTGAGGCGTATGAGAAGATCGGCGCCAATTATGATGACGCGTGCGCTCGGCTGATGGGCGGGGAAATGCTTGCCCGCTTTGCCCTCAAGTTTTTGGATGACGAGAGCATGGACAAGCTGGAGGCTGCCATGGCGGCGGGAGACGCCGAGAGCGCGTTTATGGCAGCGCATACGCTCAAAGGCGTGAGCCAGAACCTGGGATTCGATAATCTGTACGAGCCGGCGGTCGTGGTGACCGAGGCGCTGCGCGGCGCCGATGCCGTTGACGGCGCTCGTGAGGGAATGCATGCGCTGCAGCAGCAATATGCGGCTACGATGTCGGCCCTGCGCGAGGCGGCTGAATAAGGGCTTGCGGGCTTTGGGCTGTGTGCCCCGGCCACATATAGGTAAAAGGGCGCCCCGCCGGGCCATGTGGTCGGCGAGGCGCCCTTTTGTGTTGTGCTGTCCGTGAATTAACGGGCCTGCTTAACCTTTGCCGCTGCCTCGACAAACGACTTCCACAGGTTAAAGTCGGTCTCGAGCGTCTTCCACGTGTACTCAGGGTGCCATTGCACGCCTAGACAGAATGGCTGGCCTTCGACTTCGATGCACTCGGGAACGCCGTCGGTTGCCTTGGCGACCAAGCGCGTGCTCTTACCCAGACGATCGACGCAGCAGTGGTGCGCGGAGTTGGTCTGGATCAGCCTGTGCCCGCCAACCGCGCGCTCCAGCAGCGAGCCCGGCATGACCTCGACGGGATGCACGGGGTCGTTGAGCACGTGGGTATGGCGCCACTGCGTGCGGCCCTCGTGAGCGCCCAGGCTCGGCACGTCCATGCACAGGGTGCCGCCAGTGGCGACATTGAGCAGCTGCGTGCCGCGGCAGGTGGTAAAGAGCGGCTTCTTGGCGCGAAGCACCTCGTTAACCAGCTTAAACTCAAAACGGTCGCGAATCTCGCAGCACAGCGTGGGATCGTAAGGACGCTCGTCGCCCCAACGTTTGGGGTTGACGTCCGGGCCGCCGGGAATGGCGATGCCGTCGGCGATATCGACGTAATGACGGATGACCTCAATGTCCTCGGTGATGGACATCTGCAGCGGCAGGCCGCCGGCGGCAAGGATGGCATCGACAAAGACACTTGCGATTTCCTCGTTGGGGGAGAGCATCTCGGTTAAAAACGGCTCTGCCTCTTCCCAGCGCGGTGCGACGAGGATGAGTGGGCGGTCGGCGGGGGCGACGTCGACGTGCGGGGTGTAGGACGATGAAGTACGAGTTCCGATCATAGGCGTTGCTTTCGAATCCGGGTGGACATGGCACAGGGGTGGCGCGGGGCAAACGTTACTGAAGAATTTGCCCGCTGGCAATTGGGTTAGTGGCCCTTGATGGAGTTGAGGAAGTCCTGGGCGCGCTTGGTCTGGGGATGGTCGAAGAACTCGTCGGGCGTGCCGGTTTCCACGATCTGGCCGTCGGCCATAAACACGACGCGGTCGGCCACGCGGCGGGCAAAGTTCATCTCGTGCGTGATGACGATCATCGTCATGCCCTGCTGGGCCAGGCGGACCATGACCTCGAGCACCTCGTTGATCATCTCGGGGTCAAGGGCGCTCGTGGGCTCGTCAAAGAGCATGGCCTTGGGTTGCATGGCAAGCGAGCGGGCGATGGCTACGCGCTGTTGCTGGCCGCCCGAGAGCTGTGCGGGCACCTTATCGGCCTGCTCGGCCACGCCCACGCGGCTCAGCAGGTCCATGGCGCGCTCACGGGCCTCGTCCTTGGACACGCCCAGCACGTCGACCGGCCCCAGCATGACGTTCTGCAGTACGGTCATATGTGCGAACAGGTTGAACTGTTGAAACACCATGCCCAGCTCGGCACGCATGCGGGCAAGATCCTTGCCTTCCTGCGGCAGGGGCTCGCCCTCGATGAGGATCTCGCCCGAGTCGATGGTTTCCAGGCGGTTGATGGTGCGGCACATGGTCGACTTGCCCGAGCCCGAGGGGCCAATCACCACGACGACCTCGCCGCGGTCGACCGAGAGATTGATGTCGTTGAGGACATGCAGATCGCCATAGTGCTTATCGACGTGCCTGAGCTCGATCAGCGGCTGATTGCCGGTGGAAGAGGTGCTCTGTGCCATGGTGCTCGGCTCCTTATGACTAGAAATGGTAAAGCGTTAGCGGATGATGGTCGCGCCGGTCTTGTGCGAAACATAGACAGCGGCCTTGTTGATCGCGACGTTGATGAGGATGTAGATGACCGCGATTACCAGGTAGACCGATACGAGTGCATCATAGTTGGTAATGAGCACGCGGGCATTTTGCATCAGGTCGGGATAGCTCACCACGTAGGCGACGGTGGTGTCCTTGACCACGACTACGAGCTGAGAAATCAACGACGGGATAATAAACCGAATCGCCTGGGGCAATACGATTTTAAAGGTGATTTTAGCCTTGGAGAGACCGAGCGCCTGGGCCGCCTCGACCTGCCCGCGCGGTACGGCGTTGACGCCGGCGCGGAAGATCTCGGCAAGTACGCCGGCGGCAGCGAGCGCGACGGGAAGCGTGAGCATCCAAAACGACGGCAGCGCGATCTTGTACTGGGGCAGCACCAAAAAGAAGAAGTAGATGAACAGCAGGCTTGGCACACCGCGGAAGAAATCGGTGAGCACGCGGCAGACCAGCTGCAGCGGCTTAATGTCGCTGGTACGGCCGAGCATAAGGGCTAAGCCCAGCACCAGCGCGATGGCGCCAGCGGTGAGTGCGACTTTAACGGTGCCCTCAAAGCCGGCAAGCAAGAACTTCCAGGTGGTGAGATGCGTAAAGAAATACCAGTAGTGGACCGAAAGCTGACCGGTCACATAAAAGCGCTGCAGTACCAGAGCGATGAGCGCGGCCACGGCAACGAGCGAAATGGCGGTGCCGATGCGAATCTTGGCGAGCATCTTGGGGCCGGGAGCCTCGTAGAGCGCATCGCGCATGGTAAGTGCAGGGGAGGAATGCTTGTTCATCGGAGGATCCTCACCTTCTTATCGATATAGTTGCCAATGTGGCTCACCACAAAGGCCGTGCCCAGGTAGCCGAGCGCCGAGATAAAGAACGCGGCGACGCCGCCGAGCGAGCGCGTGTTAATGTAGCTCACCACGCCGGTGAGCTCCTGCGGCTTAAGCGGCACCTGGCTGCCGAGCGCAGTGGTGAGCATGACGGCGATAAAGAGGTTGGTCATGGGCAGCACGCTCGAGCGCAGCGCCTGCGGAATCACGATCTTGGCGAGGATGCGGTTAAAGCTCATGCCCAGCGAGCGGGCGGCTTCCACCTGGCCAACGCCGACGGTGTTGATGCCGCTCATAAAGTTCTCGGAGCCAAAGGCCGAGCCCAAAAGGACCGTGGCGACGATAACGCAGGTGCGGTAGGGCAGGACGACCTTGAGCGGCGGCAGCGCGTAGACGACGATGATAAGCAGCGCGATGCCAGGGATGTTACGGAAGACCTGGACATACAGGTCGCCAAAGACGCGCAGCGGCTTGAGCGGCGACACGCGCATCACGGTGACGGCGACGGCCAGCACCATGGCGATGGCAAACGATTCGAGCGTCATACCCCAGGTTGCTAGCAGCGCGTCGATATAGTTCTGGCCATAGAGCGACCAGAGTTCGGAGAGACTCATGCGGACCTCCCGCCGATAAGGAAAGGGGCTCCCGTGTGTACGGAAGCCCCGACAACTCAGTGAGGAAACAGTTTACCGCAATAAAGCGTATCATGCGTTTCCATATGGTTTCGTTGCGGCCGTTACCAGGCTCGTTGCCTAGGCGCCGATCTCGGGCAGCTCGGGAACGTTGGTGTCGCCCGTACGGTCGCCGATGCAGATCTGCCACAGCTTGGTCCAGGTGCCGTCGTCCTCGATCTTCTTAAGGAAGTCGTTGACAAAGGCGACGCCGTCGGAATCGAGCGGCAGGCCGATGCCGTAGGGCTCCTTGCTGCCGAAGGGCTTGCCGGCGATCTTGTACTTGCCGGGCTCGCGGACCAGGGCGCTCTGCTGCATGTTGTTATCGATGACGTAGGCGTCAACGCGACCCTGCTGGAGTGCCTGGCGGGCCTCCTCGTCGGTCTTGAACTCCTGTTGGCTGGCCTTGGGAGCGAACTCCTCCAGGATGGCGGGGCCGTTGGAGCCGGACTGGACGGCGACGTTCTTGTCGGCCAGGTCGTCGACGCTCTTGATGTCGTCGTTATCGGCGAGCACCAGGATGGCCTGCTGCGTGTAGTAGTAGGGGCCGGCGAAGGAGACGAGCTTCTTGCGCTCGTCAGTGATGGTGTAGGTGGCAAAGACGGCGTCGACCTGGCCGTTCTGCAGGACGGACTCGCGTGTGTCCGAGGTCACCTGGGTGATCTCGACCTTGTTCTCGCCCAGAATGTAGTTGGACAGGAGCTGTGCGATACCGGCGTCGAAGCCGCGGGTCTGACCGTCTTTCTCGTTGAGGAGGGAGAAGAGCGTGGAGGTCTGAACGCCACCGATCTTAAAGACGCCGGCGTCCTTGACGGCCGTGGCCCAGGTGCTGGCGGCGATGGCGTCGTCATCGGCCTTGGGGCCGTTGTCGACGAGCTTGTCGAATGCCTTGGCATCGAGCGTAGCGGAAACCTCGGTATCCTCGGAGCCCTTGGAGGAGCCGGCGGCGGAACCCTTGTCGGCCTCGGCGCTGGTGTCGGAGCAGCCGGCAAGACCAAGGCCGGCGACGGTTGCGAAGGTAGCGGCGACAAAGCCGCGGCGGTCGAGAACGACCTGCTGGGAGAGGTTCTTGCTCATGGTAGAACACCTTTCTCAATAAAATCCCTAGCGGTTGAGTAGAGTTATACCCTATCGCGCTCAAATGGGTCAACACGAAATAACTCAGAAACATACTTACCTTATGGGTAATTCTACCTACCAAAAAGGGACAGGCACCTTTGTGGTGGTTCTGACCGATGCAGCGGCATGTCTCGCTGCTTTATCTCAATCTGTAACATCTGCAGCCGTTTTTGCCGAGTGACTGTTACAGATCGAGATTTTCTCTTCAGGGGGATTCGAATGTCTCAATCTGTAACATCTGGACGGCCAAAAGGTCTCTATCTGTTACAGATTGAGACAAAGGTCAGGGACTAAGACGTCTTGTCTAGATTTGTAACAGTTAGACGGGAATTCGGGCCCTAGATGTTACAGATTGAGATAATCGCGTCGCGAAAACAAAAACCTCCGCAGGGGGGTGCTTTCCTTGCGGAGGTTTTCTTACTCGTTGAGTAGTCTCACGGCTTCGGCGGCCATATTCTCGACCGTCATGCCGTTCTGTGCGAGCAGTTCGTTGGGGTCGTAGCGGTCGGGGAAGCCCTTGGCGATGCCGAAGGTGCGCGTGCGCACGGGCGTGCAGGCCAGGTAGCACGCCACGCGCTCGCCCCAGCCGCCGTCCAAGATGCCGTCCTCGAGGGTGACAACAACGCGATGCTCGGCGGCAAGGCTATCGAGGAACTCGCGGTCGAGCTCGGTTGCAAAGCGCGGGTTGACGAGTGTGGCCTCGATGCCGTACTCGGCAGTCAGACGGTTTGCCACGCGCTCACCCAGCTCAAAGAAGTCGCCGAGCGCAAGCACGGCCACATCGCGGCCCTGACGCACCACGTTGTAGCGCGCGACGCCGTAATCGGTGCCCTCGGCGGGCGCCAAATCGGGGCGGCTAACCAGGCCGATGCCCGGTACGCGGATCGCCACGGGATGCTCGCGGTGGTCGAGCGACCAGCTCAGCATGGACAGATATTCCTCCATGCAGGCCGGCGCCAAGTAGCGCATGTTGGGAAGACCGCCCAGCATGGAAATATCAAAGAACGAAAGGTGCGTCTCGGACGTGGTGCCAAAGATTGACGCACCAAACACCAGGATGGTTGCGGGGGCGTCGTTGAGGCACAGGTCGTGCCACAGCTCGTCGTAGGCGCGCTGCAAAAACGTGCCGTACACACCAAAGACTGGCTTGGTGCCCGAGCGTGCAAGCGCGGTGGCAAAGGTCACGGCGTGCTCCTCGGCAATGCCCACATCGACGAACTGTTTGCCGGCGGCAGCGCGAAGCTCGGGTGTAAAGCCCATGATGTAGGGTGTGGCGGCCGTGATGCCCACGACCTGCGGATCGCGCTCGATGGCGGCGCTGAGCGCCTCGCCCGTAATGTCGGCATAGGTGCGCGGCGCAGGCTCGCTCGGATGGCCCGGGCAGAGCTTGCGTCCAGTTGCCATGTCAAACGGACCCACATCTGTCTCTTATACACATCTCCGAGCCCACGAGACTAGG
>URVF01000066.1 GCA_900551185.1 uncultured Collinsella sp.
TCTACACGCGTAAGATCGTCGGCAGCGTCAGATGTGTATAAGAGACAGCCCGTGCACGTCCTATGACGGTGGGGCTTGCATGCCTGGTGCTCTTGGCTGCGATTCCATACGTCTACTGGGATCGATTCGCTCCGCCTTCGGTGACGGTGCTCGATGTGGGCCAGGCCGATGCGATTCTTATCCGCCAGGGCGGCGCAGTAGCACTCGTCGACTGCGGACTCGACGAGCGCGTGGTGGCGGCGTTGGTTCGCAATAACGTGCACCATATCGATGCCGTCTTTGTGACGCATTGGGATGAGGACCACTGGGGTGGTCTGCCTGCCGTGCTCGAACAGTTTTCGGTCGGAACGATTGCCGTGGCGGCGGATGCGCTGGAGGATGCTCCTGCCGAGGTATTGAATCGACCTGGCGTTGAGTATCGGCAGGTGCGCCGTGGGGATACGGTCGACATCGGCACATTTTGCGCCCGCGTGATGTGGCCATTCGAGTCCGTGGATGGCGAGGGAAATGAGGACTCGCTTGTCCTGCTTCTCTCTTATGTTCAGGAAGGCAAGGGCCTGCGAATACTTCTCACCGGTGATGCCGAGCTCGACCAAGAACGGGAATTCGTGCAGGAGGTGGGGGATATCGATGTCCTTAAACTTGGGCATCACGGCTCCAAGGTTTCAGTCGATGGTGAGTTGCTGGACGTCCTGAAGCCCGAGCTTTCTCTCGCGAGTGCGGGCGAGGGGAATCGATACGGCCATCCGTCCGATGCCTGCATCGATGCCGTGAAGGAGGCGGGCGGTGTGTTCGCGTGCACCATCGAACATGGCGACATTATCATCACGCCGACTGCGAATGGCTTTGCGATGCGATGCCAGCGACCGTGACGACGTCGTTGGCGTGTGGTGGGCCCCTGGGCTAGAATGGCACGGAACGAATACGAAGGCCTGCGGGAGGGGAGCGCAATGTCCGAAACCGGTCTGCTGCCGGCATATCTGATTGTCGGTACCGACGGAGTCAAGCGCGATCACGCCGTCTCGCGTATGAAAGCGCGTCTGGAAAAGACGGGCATGGTCGAGTTCAACCTCGACGAGCGCGACATGACCAAGGACCCCGATATCGAGTCCATTATCGGATCGCTTAACACCTTTCCGATGGGCAGCGAGTTTCGCCTGGTAATCCTTGACGGCTGTTCAAAGCTCGCCAAGGCGGTCTCGGAGCCGCTCGTTGAGTATCTGGCGAGTCCCAGCCCCACGACGGTTTGTCTCATCATCGCCGACTCGCTTGCCAAGAACACGCGCCTGTATAAGGCGATCGCCAAGATCGACAAGAAGGCGGTGATCGATTGCTCCGGTACCAAGCGCTGGGAGCTACCGCGCCGCGTGCAGCAGATGGCGACGCAGCGCGGCAAGTCGATCTCGACGGCGGCCGCCGAGGAGCTCGTCTCGCGTTCGGGTGAAAACACTCGCATGCTCGATAACGACTTGGTTAAGCTTGCCCAGATGGTCGAGGCGCCCCAGATTGAGCTTGCCGACGTTGAGCGCTGGATTGTACGTACGGCCGAGGTTCAACCCTGGGACTTTCTCAATGCGGTCTCGGCACGTGACATGCGACGCTCGCTCGAGCTTTTCAATCTATTGCCCGCCAAGAGCTACGTGTGGACTTACACGTTGCTGTGCGGCCGCATCCGCGAGCTTATCGTCGCCAAGGCGCTCGATGCGCGCGGACAGGGTCGTGAGCTGGCCGCAACGCTCAAGCTCCAGTCCTGGCAGGTCAAGAATCACTTGACCTGGGCACGTCGCTTTTCGATGGCAGAGCTCGTCGCGGCGCTCGAGGGGGCGGTCGATGTAGAGCTCGCGCTCAAGGGTTCGGCCGATTCTGAGGCCGCGCTTTTGCTCTGGATTACGAACATCTTGAGAAAATCGTGATGATACCTGCCTATTTGACAAATTCGTTCTATCCCTTTGAGGGGGAGCGTGCTATAGTAGGCGCTTGCATGACCTCACCGTGTCTCAGAGGTGTCATACATTTTTTGCAAGGAACTCGAAAGGAACTCCAGAAGTGGCAAACATCAAGTCTCAGAAGAAGCGTATCCGCACCAATGAGGCAGCTCGCATGCGTAACAAGGCTGTCAAGTCCGAGCTCAAGACGCTGACCAAGCACGTCCAGTCCGCCGTCGCCGAGGGCGACGCCAAGAAGGCCCAGGCTGCCCTCAAGACCGTCACCAAGCGTCTCGACATGGCTGCCGCCAAGCATGTTATCCACAAGAACCAGGCTTCCAACCGCAAGTCCGGTCTTGCCAAGCTCGTGAACAGCATCAACGCTTAAGTTGTAAATTTCACACCACACAGATTACGCGCATAAATGGAGCCTGTTTTATGGAACAGGCTCCATTTTTTGTACCGCTCGGGTAAGATAGTCCGCATGAATACTTCAATTGACATTTCCCACATCCGCAACTTCTCGATTGTTGCGCACATCGACCATGGCAAGTCCACGATCAGTGACCGCATCCTCGAACTAACCCATACCGTCGACGAGCGCGACATGGAGTCGCAGCTGCTCGACACCATGGATATCGAGCGCGAGCGCGGCATCACGATCAAGTCCAATGCCGTTCGCGTGTCCTATGACGCCGACGATGGCGAGACGTATCAGTTCAATCTGATCGATACGCCGGGCCACGTGGACTTTACCTATGAGGTCTCGCGCTCGCTGGCAGCCTGTGAGGGCGCGGTGCTCGTTGTCGACGCCACACAGGGCGTCGAGGCACAGACCGTCTCCAACGCGACGCTTGCCATGAACGCCAATCTGGACATTGTGCCGGCCATCAACAAGATCGACCTGCCCTCGGCCCATCCCGATGAGGTTAAGACCGAGATCGAGGATGACCTGGCGATTCCTGCCGATGATGCCGTGTGTGTCTCGGGCAAGACCGGCGAGGGCATCCACGATCTGCTAGAGTCCATTGTCTTTTTGATCTCTCCGCCCAAGGGCGATGCGAACGCGCCGCTCAAGGCACTCATTCTGGATTCGTACTTCGACGAGTATCGTGGCGTCGTCGCCACGGTGCGCGTCTTTGACGGCTCCATCAAAAAAGGCGATACCCTGCGCATGATGCAGGCAAAGGGCGACTTTTTGGTCGATGGCGTGGGCGTCAAGCGTCCCGCCGAGACCCCGGTCGACGCGCTGACGGTCGGCGAGGTCGGATACGTGGTCACGGGCCTGAAGGACCCCGAGGCCGTTCGCGTGGGCGACACCCTTACCTGGGCGTCGAACCCCTGCCCCGAGCCGCTTCCGGGTTACCGCGAGGCCAAGCCCATGGTCTATACGGGCCTGTTCCCGATCGATAACAAGGACTACGAGAACCTGCGTGACGCACTCGATAAGCTCCACGTCAACGACCCGTCGTTGGTGTGGGAGCCCGAGACCTCGGTGGCACTCGGCTTTGGCTTCCGCGTGGGCTTCTTGGGCCTACTGCACATGGAGGTCGTTAAGGAGCGCCTCGAGCGTGAGTTCAACTTGGACCTCATTGCCACGAGCCCTTCGGTCGACTATCACGTGTACAAGACCGATGGCGAGATGGTCGATGTCCGCAGCCCGCAGGACCTTCCCGAGGCCACGCGCATTGAGCGTATCGAGGAACCCTACCTCAAGGCAAAGATCATCTGCCCGCCTGAGTACACGGGTGCCGTTATGCAGCTCGCCATCGAGCACCGCGGCGTTACGACCGACATGATCCACCTGACGAGCAAATCGGTCGAGATGCGCTTCGATATGCCGCTCGCCGAGCTCATCTTGGACTTCTTTGACCAGCTCAAGAGTCGTACCAAGGGCTATGCCTCGCTCGACTACGAGTTCAACGAGTACCGTCCCTCCGAGCTCGTTAAGCTCGATATCTTGCTTTCGGGCGACGAGGTGGACGCGCTGTCGTTTATCGTCCATAAGGACAAGGCCTATGGCCTGGCCCGTGGTCTGTGCGACAAACTTAAGGAGATCATCCCGCGTCAGCTGTTCGAGGTTCCCATCCAGGGTGCTATCGGCAACAAGATCATCGCCCGTTCTACCGTCAAAGCGCGTCGCAAGGACGTTCTTGCTAAGTGCTACGGCGGCGATATCTCGCGTAAGCGCAAGCTGCTCGAGAAGCAGAAAGAGGGCAAGAAGCGCATGAAGGCCATTGGCTCGGTCGAGGTCCCGCAGGAGGCCTTTATGGCGATCCTCAAGGTGGACGAGTAGGTCTATGGCGCTTTCCGAATACAGCAAGCGGCTGCTGGGCGCCTATGCTGAGCAGCCGTTCCTTATGGCTCCCATGGCGGGCGTAACCGATCCCGCTTATCGCATCATGTGCCGCCGCCGCGGTGCCAATCTCGCCTATAGCGAGATGGTGAGCGTGGCGGGCCTTGCCTATGCCAGCAACAAGACCTGGCGCCTGGTGCTACCGGCCGACGAGGAGCAGCAGATTTGCGTGCAGCTCTTTGGCTCCAAGCCCGAGCAGTTTGCGAGTGCCGTCGCCGCCGTCGAGGAGCGTGTGGGCGATCGCCTGTCATTGATTGATATCAACATGGCCTGTCCGGCTCGCAAGGTCGTTACCAAGGGCGAGGGCTCGGCGCTCATGCGCACGCCCGACCTTGCGGAGAAGATCGTCGAGGCCACGGTGGGCGCGGCGCACGTGCCCGTGACCGTCAAGATTCGCAAAGGCTTTTATGCCGAGGACCGCAATGCCGCGACATTTGCCCAGATGCTTGAGGGCGCAGGGGCTGCCGCAGTCGCCGTGCATGGTCGTTGCGCCACGCAGCTCTACACGGGCCAGGCCGATTGGTCGGTCGTCGATGAGGTGGCCGACGCCGTCGAGATTCCCGTTATCGGTTCGGGCGATGTGTTCTCGGCCGAGGACGCTGCTGAGCATCTGCAAGGCTCGAGTGCCAGCGCGGTGTTTATCGCGCGCGGCATCTACGGTAATCCCTGGGTGTTCGGTGATGCTCGCGCCCTTGCGCTCGATGGCATACCGGTGCCGGCGCGCAGCTCCGTCGAGCGCCTGGACGCCCTGCGTGAACACCTAACGCTGACGCACGAGCTTCTGCCGCTCATGTCGCGTGCCCGCACGTACGCAAGCTGGTACTTAAAAGGCATGCCCCATGCCGCCGCTTGGCGTGCCCATGTGGTGCGCTGTTCCACATACGAGGAGTTTATGGTGCTGGTCGATGAGATCGAGCGCGATGTGGTGGCCTGCGAGGCCGCACTTGCCGCCGGCGAATCGGTGCCTCCTCATCCGCTGGAGGCTTAAGGGTGGCCGTTACCGCGCTGTACGTGCACGTGCCGTTTTGCGCTCAAAAGTGCCGGTACTGCGACTTTGACTCGCGCAGTTTTGCTCCGTGCGACCTGAGCGCTGCGCTCGATGCCTATTTTGAGCAGTTGTACGCGCGCCTCGATGCTTTTGGCAAAGCTGGGGCCCTTGACCAGATCCGCACCGTCTATGTTGGCGGCGGTACGCCGTCGCTGGCGGGGGAGCGCTTGGTGGAGCTGGCGCGGCGTATTCGTGCGTCGTGCGCCCCTGTTGAGTTTACCTGCGAGGCCAATCCTGAGTCGCTGACCGCCGAGCTTGCCGCTGCGCTTGCCAAGGTTGGTGTCACACGCGTCTCTCTGGGCGTGCAAACGCTCGATAACACCGAACTTACCGCCATCGGCCGTATTCACGATGCCGATCGGGCGCTCGCCGCCATCGCGACGGTCAAGAACGCTGGGCTTGACGTGTCGTGCGACCTTATGTGCGGACTTCCCGGGCAGACCGCAACGAGTTGGAAGCGCACGCTCGATGGCGTGCTGGCGGCGGCTCCGCATCATGTGTCGGTCTACCCGCTCACGCTTGAGGAGGGGACGCCCCTTTATCGCATGGCGTGCCGCGACGAGTTGCTCGAGCCTGATGAGGATTTTCAAGCTTCGTGCATGGATGTGGCGCGTGAGCGTCTGGGTGCGGCCGGTTATCACCCCTATGAGGTGGCAAGCTATGCGCTCGACGGCCATGAGTGCGCCCATAACATTGCCTACTGGACCGGACGGGGCTACCTGGGCCTGGGTCGTTCTGCCGCGGGCATGCTCGACGCCGAGGATTTCGACCGTCTTGCAGGTTTGTTTCCCGGTGTTTCTTCTCGAGGCGATGCGTACCGCGTGCGTCTGGTGCAACGTTACGATGACGCGACGGCGTTCGAGACCGAATATCTGTCGCAGCGTGAGGCTGCGGCTGAAGACCTGATGCTCGCTTGTCGCATGACGCGCGGTGTCGCGTCCGACCTGTTGGTTCGCGCGGCTCGTGTCATCCCGGCCGATGGGCTGACAGCCGCTTGCGATCGCGCGCTCGAATTGGGTCTTGCCACTTGGGTGCCCGAGACGCTCGAGGTCCATGGGGGACCCTTCACTTCGGCAGATGTCGTCGCGGGCCATGTTCGAGCTCGTCTGGCGCCCACCCACTTGGGCTGGCTCGATGGAAATGTTCTGTTCGAGCTGTTTTGGGATCTAGCTTAGGCCGCTCGGGTAGAATTACCGGAATATATACGCTGCTGTTAGCAGGAGGTTGCCGCGCATGGCGACGATGAACGAAAAAGATTACTACGAGATTCTGGGTGTCTCCAAGGACGCCACCTCGCGTGATATTCAAAAGGCCTTTCAGCAAAAGGCCCGCAAGCTCCATCCGGACGTCAACAAAGAGCCGGATGCCGAGGAAAAGTTTAAAGAGGTTTCCGAGGCCTACGCCGTGCTTTCGGATGAGCAAAAACGTGCGCGCTACGACGCTATGCGCTCTGGCAATCCCTTTGCGGGTGCACCTTCGGCCTCGCCCTACGGTGGCGGCTATGCCGGCGGCGCCGGGTACGGCAATCCTTTTGAGGGTGGTTTTCCCTTTGGTGGAGCCTGGGGCCAGCCGCGTCGCGGGCAGGCTGCCTATAATCCCGAGAACGGCGCCAACGTGGTCGTCGATATCAAGCTCGACGCCAAGGAGGCCAAGGGCGGTGCCCGCAAGATCGTCCGCTACACGCGCTTCGATACCTGCGGTCATTGCGGTGGCTCGGGCTCCGTTTCGTCTGAGCATGCCCATACCTGCCCGAGCTGCGGTGGTCGCGGCCACATCGACGTCGACCTGTCCTTCCTGTTTGGTGCAGGCACGTTCCAGTCGGTCTGCCCCGAGTGCGGCGGTTCCGGTAAGGTCGTGGCCGATCCCTGCCCTGATTGCGGTGGCAGCGGTCGTACTCGCGTAACCTCCGAGCAGACGATTGAGTTTCCTGCCGGCACGCACGATGGCGACGAGGTCCGCATTGGCGGCATGGGTCATGCTGGCACCAACGGTGCCGCGGGCGGCGACCTGGTCGGCCGCGCCCATGTTGAAGCCGAGCGCTTGGAAGGCAAAGCTCGTACCGGTTTTTACCTGATGGGCATCGTAGCGCCGTTTTTGGTACTCTCGGCCATCTCGGGTGTGTTCTCGGCCTTTGCCGTGATGTGCTTTATTCCGTTTACCATGGGCCTGTTCATGGTGCTTTCGGACGGTGTGCTTCATCGCAGCCTGCTGTGGTGGAAGCGCGGTGCGATGCAGTTTGCCAACGGTTTTGCCAATGGCTTCATGTTCGCGCTCGTGTCGGTTTGGTTCGCAAGCTGCTCGCAACGGGCCATGCTTTCGCCGTACCAAATGCAATAACATCAAACCCTCTGTTTGCGGTCGGCCCAGCTTGGGTATAGGACGCACTGTGACAATAATGAAAGTCGGAAGGATTCGGTCGTGTCGGAAAATAGGGATTACTACGAGGTGCTTGGCGTCGACAGGGATGCCGACGCGCGGACGATTAAGCGTGCGTTTCTAAAGAAGGCCCGTACCGTACATCCGGATGTTTCGGACGACCCCGAGGCCGAGGCCAAGTTCAAAGAGCTCAACGAGGCCTATTCCGTTCTTTCCGACGAACAGAAGCGTGCTAACTACGACCGTTACGGCACCGCCGACGGCCCTGGTGGTTCGGGCCTGTCTCTTATACACATCTGACGCTGCCGACGATCTTACGCGT
>URVF01000067.1 GCA_900551185.1 uncultured Collinsella sp.
AGATCGTCGGCAGCGTCAGATGTGTATAAGAGACAGTCGTCGGCGTTGGTGGCGGCAAGATCCTCGACACCGCCAAGGCCGTTGCCTACTACCTGGAGTCCCCGGTTATCATTTGCCCCACCATTGCTTCGACCGATGCACCGTGCTCGGCACTTTCGGTGCTCTATACCGATGACGGCCAGTTCGACAAGTACCTCTTCCTTAAGGCGAACCCCAATATCGTCCTTATGGATACGACGGTTATCGCGGCGAGCCCGGTGCGCCTGACGGTTTCCGGTATGGGCGATGCGCTCGCAACCTATTTCGAGGCTCAGGCGACGCACGATGCCGACGGCGGCACCTGCGCCGGCGGCAAGGGCGGAATGGCCGGCCTGGCGCTCGCCAAGCTCTGCTACGAGACGCTTATGGCCGATGGCGTCAAGGCCAAGGTCGCGCTGGAGAAGGGCGCGCTGACGCCTGCCGTCGAGCACATCATCGAGGCCAACACGCTGCTCTCCGGTATTGGCTTTGAGAGCTCGGGCCTTGCTGCCGCTCATGCCATCCACAATGGCCTGACGATGCTGCCCGAGTGCCACAGCATGTATCACGGCGAGAAGGTCGCCTTCGGCACCATCGTCCAGCTGGTACTCGAGGATGCCCCGACCGAGAAGCTCGAGGAAGTCTTGGGCTTCTGCATTGAGCTGGGCCTGCCGGTCACGATGAAGGAACTTGGCGTTGCCGAGCTTACGCGCGAGCAGGCCATGATTGTTGCCGAGGCCGCCTGCGCGCCCGAGGACACCATGTGCAACATGCCCTTTGAGGTGACGCCCGAGATGGTCGCAAACGCCATTCTGGGTGCAGACGCACTGGGCCACTACTATCTCATGGATGAGTAAATCAAGCTAAGGAAGGGGCAAAGCCAACAGATGGCTTTGCCCCTTTTTGCTATGGTGCAAAGGGGCAAGGTTACTTTGCACCAATCGTTGTTTGATGAAGGTCGGATTCTCGTATGGCGCTTCCTATGGTTTACGGCGGTCCCGGCCGGTATGTTCAGGGGCCGGGCGAACTGTCGCGTCAAGGCAGGTATTTGTCATGGTTGGGCTGCGCTGCCTATGTCTTGTTTGACCAGGGCACCGAGGATCGGCTGTGCAGGCAGATCGTCGATGGATTTCTGGACGAAGATCTAAGCGAGCCGTTCTTTAAGATTTATGACGGTCCGTGTACGGAAGAGGCCGTTGTCGAAATGGCTAAGGAAGCCCAGGCCGAGTATTGCGACATGGTAGTGGGTATTGGCGGCGGCAAAATGCTCGATATCGCCAAGGCCGTTGCGTTTTATGCCGAGTTGCCGTTGTGCGTATGCCCCACGGCGGCTTCGATGGACGGTCCGTGCAGCGAGATTTCCGATGCCGATTTGCAGGGTGTTGCAAATGCGGTCTTTAGAAACGAGCGCAATATGGCCAACGAGCAGGCCAAGGTGACCAAACAAAAACTCGTGCAGCTCATGTGCGAGGCATAGCTTGGCACTTGATTGACCTTGTGCAATCGAGGCGGCGATAGGCCATGGGCTATTTGCCGCAAAGATGCTCCGCGTGTAATTTGCCCGAGGCGTGGGCCGATAGCGTATCATTATCTCTTGCTTGTTTGCACTGCTCAGGGAGGGGCCGCGCATGGCGCAGGAACACGATCTGTTTGATGACATTATCGAGATCAGCAAGGGTTTCGACTTTCTTAAAAATCCGCTTGGCGGCGTGACCGATGCACTCGATCCGTCGGCGCCGCAGTGGAATCCTGCCGACTACAAGGAGCGCCCGCGCGGCAACACCATCCCGTGTCTGACCTGCAAAAACGAAAAGAGCGGCTGCACCGCGTGCATGGACGTGTGCCCGGTCAACGCTATCGAGGTCGAGGAAGACGCCATTGAGATCCTCGACTCCTGTCGCAAGTGCGGCCTGTGCGCCGCTGCCTGTCCGACCGAGGCAATCATCTCGCCGCGCCTGGCGCCCAAAAACCTGTATGACGATATCGTCTCTGCTGCTACGAGCCACGAGACCGCCTACGTCACCTGCACGCGCGCCCTCAAGCGCATGCCGCGCGAAAACGAGGTCGTCGTTGCCTGCGTGGGCGATATTACGGCCGAGACCTGGTTCTCGGTACTGGCAGACTATCCCAACGTGAGTGTGTACCTGCCGTTGGGCGTGTGCGATAAATGCCGCAACACCGGCGGTGAGGACATTCTGGGCGAGGCGATTGCGAAGGCCGAAGAGTGGTCTGGCACGGGTATGGGCCTGGAGGTCGATCCCAAGAGCCTCAAGTGCCATAAGCGCCGCGAGTACGAGCGCAAGGAGTACATGGAAAGGATTGCCCGCACCACGGGCCTGACGGTGACCAAGCTCAACCCGGCGACGGCGGCGCTGGCCTCGGTGACGCAAAAGCTCAAGGCCCATCGCCATCAGATTACCCAGCTGGAGCGCACGCTCAACACCATGTGCGGCACCACGACGACCAAGCGTCGCCGTTCGCTCACGCACGGGCGTCAACTGGTACTCTCGACGCTGCAAAACCATCCCGAGCTTGCCCAGAACATGCAGGTGAGCACGCCGGAGTGCGATTTTGACAAGTGCACGTCGTGCGGCGAGTGCGTCAACGTGTGCCCCACGTTTGCCTGCGATCTGGTGGGAAGCGGCCGCTTTGCGTTGGAGTCCACGTATTGTTTGGGCTGCGGTGCCTGTGTCAAGGTATGTCCCGAGCATGTGCTCAAGCTTGTTGAGCACGACGCGTCCAATCTGGTCGTCGTCGATCCCGAGGCCGAGGAAAAGGCCGCCCAGAAGGCGAAGGCTCACGAAGAGGCCCAGAAGGCCAAGGCCGAGGCAAAGGCCAAGCTTGACAAGATGCTCGATCAGGTGGAGAAGCTCGCGGACTAGTCAGCGAGCTCTATCTCTGCTTCATTTGCGCCGCCGCGGTGTCCGGATTCGCCCGGATGCTGCGGCGGCGCTATACTTATACGGTTTGAAGTACCTGTACCAAAAGGAGCTGTCGTGTCCCTTTCCATCGGTATCGTGGGCCTGCCCAACGTGGGCAAGTCGACGCTGTTCACCGCGCTTACCAAAAAGACCGGCCTTGCCGCCAACTACCCGTTTGCCACGATCGACCCCAACGTGGGTATCGTCGACGTGCCCGATAGCCGCTTGCAAAAGCTTGCCGACATCGTTAACCCGGGCCGCATTGTGCCGGCGACGGTCGAGTTCGTCGACATCGCAGGTCTGGTGAAGGGCGCTAACGAGGGCGAGGGCCTGGGCAACCAGTTCCTGGCCAACATTCGCGAGACCGACGCCATCTGCGAGGTCGTGCGCTACTTTAAGGACCCCAACGTCATGCGTGAGGTGGGCCGCACGGGCGAGTTCGTCGATCCCGCCGGCGATGCCGACACCATCATGACCGAGCTCATCCTGGCCGACATGGGCACGCTCGAGAAGCAGCTGCCTAAGCTCGAGAAGGAGGCCAAGCGCGACAAGGAGCTCATGCCCAAGTTCGAGGTTGCCAAGCGCCTGCTTGCCTGGCTCAACGAGGGCAAGCGCGCCGCATCCATGGAGATGACCGACGAGGAGCGTGCCGCCGCCAAGGGGCTGTTCCTGCTCACCATGAAGCCCATCCTGTATGTGGCCAACGTGGACGAGGATATGCTCAACGACGATCTGGCGCCCATCGATGGTGTCAAGCCGCTGCCCATCTGCGCCAAGATCGAGGCAGAGCTTTCCGAGCTCGATCCCGAGGACGCCGCCGACTACCTGGAGAGCCTGGGCCTGGAGCAGCCCGGCCTGGACGTGCTCGCTCAGGCTGCCTACAAGCTGCTCGGCCTGCAGTCGTTCTTTACGGCCGGCGAGATGGAGGTCAAGGCCTGGACGGTTCGTCAGGGCGCGACCGCCCCGCAGGCCGCCGGCGTCATCCACACCGATTTTGAGCGCGGCTTTATTAAGGCCGAGGTCATTGGCTACGACGACTACATCGAGCTCGGCGGCGAGCAGGGCGCCAAGGCCGCCGGCAAGTTGCGTATTGAGGGCAAGGACTATGTCATGGCCGATGGCGACGTCGTGCACTTCCGCTTTAACGTGTAAGGACGACGCATATGTTCAAATATGGCAAAAAAGCTGGCTACATGGGTATTGCGCTGCTCGTACTTGCGGTGATTCCGCTGGTGGTCGCAGCGTGTGTTATCCCCAACATTGGCCCCGAGGTGGCAACGAAGTTTAACGCCGCCGGCGAGGTGACGCGCTGGGGTAAGAGCTACGAGCTGCTGGCACTGCCGGTACTCAATCTGCTGCTGAGCGTGGCGACGTACTTTACGGCGGGACGCCAAGCCAAGAACAATGACGACTCCGCCGCCATGGCGCGCATCGTGTGCGAGCGCTACCTGCGCAACGGTTGCATTACGGGTGTGTTCCTCAACGTGATCAACGTTTACTTTATGTACTCGGCGATTACCGGAACGGGCTTTGGCTTTGGTTTCTAGCTTGTCCTTTTAAGCAACGAGCCTGCACGCATATTCAATGGCTGCTGCGAGGCCGCCGCTCGATCGTGGTCGAAAGACTACATCGGCGGCGGCCTCGTTTTCGTATCCGGCGCCGCGAAGGGCGAGTGCGATACCGGCTTCTAAAAGGAGCGGCAGGCCTCGTTGGCTGGTTGCGATTACGGCAGCCTGATTGAGCGAGCAGCCGTGCGTTTGGCATCGGATGGCAAGTTCACCTTGCGCCGGGCAAGGGGCCAGAACGGCGGCGACGCGACTTGATAGCAATGCAAATGCTGTGCGCTCATCGGGCGAAAGGCATTCAGCTTCAACGACGACGAGCTTGGGCGGCGCGCTGTTTGTGCGAAGCGTGGCTCGGTACATGCGGACCGAAGAACCCGACATAGAAAACTCCTGTGTATTCGGGAAAACGTAAACTATAGTTTACGTTTATGTTCGGCTCCATTTCAAACTCGGCTGCATGGACGAACGTGCGAAACAGATTCTTGGCAGGCGGGTCGAAGAGACACGCAGGGACCTTGGTATCTCCAAGGTTGATTTTTGTGTGGCGACAGGAATCAGCCGACCCTACCTCGACCGAATCGAAGATGGGACGGCAAATTTCACGCTCAAGGTTCTATTTAAGATCGCGCCCGCACTCGGCATGACGGTGTCAGAGCTTCTCGAGGGTATCGAATAGGGCGTTCCCTCGCTGTATTTGACGCTCTTTGGGCGGGTCCCCCTGGTTGCGATGTGCAAAATCGCGAGTATTCAGCACCAGTTCGGCCGTAGATGGTAGCTCGAGCGGCTGGCTTTGCCTTTTTGACAGTAGATAATCCACACGCTAAATAAAAATGAGGAATAAATATTTACTAAACGGACCCTTCGTCCTAAAAGTTCGCCTAATAATCGGCCGATTCTATGCGTCCGGAGGAGAAATTGCAGAATACTCCGATTTTTGCACGGCCCGAGGGGGACCACCTGTCGTTTAAGGCTGCGATAAGTGGAGCTGCCTTAGGGATTACGCCATCGGGATGCGGTCGTGGTTGACTTGGCTGTAGAACAGGCGCTGGATCTCGGCGGCATCGCGTGACTGGCCGAGTGCCCACATGGTCTTGGCCACGAGCGTCTCGGTGGTCATGTCGTCGCCGCGCAGAATGCCCGGATGATCGGCGTAAGCACGGCCGACCTCATAAACGCCCAGATCGAGGCCCTCTTCGGGGACCTGCGTGGTCATAACGACGGTGCGACCCGAATCGACCCAGCGGAAAATTGCCTCTTGGAACGACTCGCCCGACTCACCAAACTCGGGGATACCGCCAATGCCAAAGGTCTCCAGAATCACGGCGTCGTAGCTATTGGCCAGGGCGTCCAGGATACCCGGGTTCACGCCGGGCGTAAGCTTGAGTACAAATACGCGCGGGTCGATGCTGTCGTAGAAACGCACCGGGTTTTCGCCCTGATGCGTGCCGTGAAGCCCGTTGCGCACGATGCGGTCATTGCGGATATAGGCGATGGGCGGATAGTTGACGCTAATGAACGCGTTAAAGCTCATGGTGCGCTGCTTGCGGGCGCGCGTGCCGGCAATGGCGACGCCGCCAAACACAATCGACACATCGTGCGAATGCTCGTCGAGTGCATAGAGCAGGCTCTGGTACAGGTTGAGCTTGGCGTCGGTAAAGGGGTTGCCCATGGGCTTTTGCGAGCCGGTGAGCACGATGGGCTTGGGACTGTCCTGAATCAGATAGGAAAGCGCCGCCGCGGTGTAGCTCATGGTGTCGGTGCCGTGTAGAATCACGAAGCCGTCGTGGTCGGCATAGCCCTTGACGATGACGTCGCGGATCTGCATCCAGTCACTGGGGCGCATATTGGTGCTGTCGATGTTCATGGGCTGCACCACGTCGAGCTCGCAGAGGCCCGAGATCTCGGGGACGCTCTGGGCGAGCTCCTCGCCGGTCAGGGCGGGGGAGAGGCCGTTGCCGTCCTCGGTCGATGCGATGGTGCCGCCCGTGGCGATGAGAAGGATGCGCTTCATGCTGGTATTCCTATCGTATTTGCCGCCGCAGAGGCGGAGTCGTTCGGCAGTATTGTGGCACAGGGCGTCCAATGTTCAAACGTATTACATCATCTGTAACGTTTGGTAACACTTCAATTGTTGTTAAATAGGGGCCCAGGTCGTGCGTTTGCCGTGCGCTGATGGCTGCGAGGGACGAGAAACCCCATATAACGTGTACACTATGAAAGTTATTCTCGTTTATTCGCGCGGGTGGGCACCGGCTCCCCGCCAACAAGAGGGGGAACCATGGATCAAAAGGCTTCCGCAAAGGTCCTCGTACTCGACTTTGGTGCGCAGTACGGTCAGCTCATTGCCCGTCGCGTCCGCGACCTCAACGTGTATTCCGAGATCGTCCCCTGCGACATCTCGGCCGACGAGATTCGCGAGATGAACGCCTCTGCGCTCATCCTTTCCGGCGGCCCGGCTTCCGTGTATGCCGAGGACGCTCCGTCTATCGATCCCGCCATCTTTGACCTGGGCCTTCCCGTCCTGGGCTTTTGCTACGGCCATCAGATCACGGCCGTGACGCTCGGCGGCAAGGTCGGCCACTCCGAGGTGGGCGAGTACGGCCGCGCCACCATCACGCGCACGGCCGGCGCCAAGCTCTTTAACTCCACGCCTATGGAGCAGACCGTGTGGATGAGCCACCGCGACGCCGTTTCCGAGGTGCCCGAGGGCTTTACCGTTACCGCCAGCACCGACGTGTGCCCGGTTGCCGCCATGGAGTGCGTCGAGCGCAAGATTTTCACCACTCAGTTCCACCCCGAGGTCAAGCACTCCGAGTACGGTCAGCAGCTGCTGAGCAATTTCCTGTTTGAGATCTGCGGCCTGGAGCCCAACTGGAGCATGGACAACCTGGTCGAGACCATGACGGCCGAGTTCCGCGAGAAGGTCGGCGACGACCGCGTGATTCTGGCCCTGTCCGGTGGCGTCGACTCCTCCGTCGTGGCTGCGCTGGGCGCTCGCGCCGTGGGCAAGCAGATGACCTGCGTGTTCATCAACCACGGCCTGCTGCGCAAGGGCGAGCCCGAGCAGGTGGAGGAGGTCTTCACCAAGCAGTTTGACGTCGACTTTATCCACGTCCACGCCGAGGACCGTTATGCCGAGCTTCTGGCTGGCGTGACCGAGCCCGAGAAGAAGCGCCGCATCATCGGTACGCAGTTCTGGAAAGAGTTCTTCGCCGTGGCGCAGCAGCTCGAGACCGACGGCAAGCCGGTCAAGTACCTGGCCCAGGGCACCATCTACCCCGACATCATCGAGTCCGGCGCTCGCAAGACGGGCGGCAAGACGGCCACCATCAAGAGCCATCACAACCTGATCCCGTTCCCCGAGGGCGTGCACTTCGACCTCATCGAGCCGCTCGATCACTTCTTTAAGGACGAGGTCCGTGCGCTTGGTCTGGCGCTGGGCCTGCCGGGTCACATCGTGTTCCGTCAGCCTTTCCCGGGCCCTGTCTCTTATACACATCTGACGCTGCCGACGATCTTAC
>URVF01000068.1 GCA_900551185.1 uncultured Collinsella sp.
GAGATCATGCCTAGTCTCGTGGGCTCGGAGATGTGTATAAGAGACAGGAAGATGATCGAATCCAGCCTGGAACTTGCCGACAGCGTGGAGGCGGCCTAGGATATCAACTGATTCCGGATATCGGACACAGGGGCCGCAAGGGCCCTTACACCAACTTTCTCGACACTACCGAAAATGCAGGATGGGTGACTGTAAAAGTGTTAGTTAATGGACAATCGTAGATTATTCTGGTGGTCGGAAAGCTCAGAGTAATGTATCCATTTCGCTAGCAGTACTCATATTTGACGTTTTTTGACCACAGGGGTTAGCGAAGGCTAAAAACAGCGTGCGCATTTGCTAAAACTACCGACTCGATGCGCTTTGCGTCACTGTTTTTGAGTGAGGCAATGCGTATCGAGGTCCTTGCGAGCGATCTGATGAGCGACTGCGCGCTTGTTTCTGTGTTTGGCTCGGCCGGCGCATCGGTTTCGAGCAGTAGGCGGTCGAGTGGAATCTGTCGTGCGTATTCGCGTCCTCGTTTAGATGCGAGCATGCGTTCGTTGACGGAAAAATAACAGCCCGCATTACGCACGCGGACGAGTTCGTCCGAAGTACCGCTAAACCAGTGAAAGATGATAACGGGGGAGTCGGGGTTTGGGATGAGTAGTCCATGCGATTCGAGGACGTCCAGTACGGCTCCTGCCGAACGAACGGCGTGAATTGATATCACGCGCCCGGTAAGAGGATGCTGCACAAGCGCATCGCAGAGCCGGTTAAGTGCCTGTATTTGTAGCGGCTCACTTCCAGCAAAGCGCGCGGAAAAGTCGAGTCCGACTTCGCCGATGTAGCGTTCTTGGGCAGCAACTTCGCAAAGCAGATTGACTTCGACAAAACCGCAGTGGCCATCGGCGAGCCACCAGGGGTGAAGCCCAACGCCGGCGATGATGCCTGGTTGGCGACAGGCGCGCTCGTTTGCGGCCGAAAAGTCGCGCGGATTGACGCCGCAGTCAAATAGACCCAAGCCCAGCGCCGTCGCCTCATCGGCAACGGCGTCCGGGTGAGCCATTAAATCAAGATGGCAGTGTGCATCAAATAACCGGGGCTCCATCTCGGTGCGCTCCGCTAGTCCAGACGTTGGCCATCGGAGCGTACGCGCTCAGTGCCGCGGCCGCTGATCTGGCGGATAACCTCGCCGGCAATCATCTGGCCCATGATGGGCGGCATAAAGCTGGCGGTTCCCAGCTCGGTGCGCTCGTGGATGTTGGAAGGGTCGCGGGGCTGTGTCTTAACCGATTCCTCGCAGCTAAACAGTACATGCAGGCTCTTGATTCCGCGCTTCTTGCATTCTTTGCGCATAATGCGGCTCATGGGGTCACGTACCGTATCGAAAATGTCGGCAAAGCGGAGGCACTCGGGATGGAGCTTGTTGGCCCCGCCCATGGAGCTAACCAAACGAATGTCGTGGTCCTGAGCATATTTGGCAATGGTGAGCTTGGCCGAGATGGTGTCGATGGCGTCGACGACGTAGTCGAGCTTGCCGTCCGTCTGCTCCAAAACGCTCGCGAAGAAATCATCGATGTTGTCGCTCAGCAAGTATTCAGTTCGCTTGATGACGGCAGCGGCGGGATTGATGTCGTGGATCATGGCTTCCATCACGTCAACCTTGCGCTTTCCGATGGTGCTGTGAAAGGCGATGGCCTGACGGTTGATATTGCTGGGCGCGATGACGTCCTTGTCCAGAATGACGAAATGACCGATGCCGCCGCGGGCGAGTGCCTCGCAGCAATTGGAGCCCACACCTCCGCAGCCGAGCACCAGCACCGTAGCATCGGCGAGCTTATCGAGTGCCTCGCGGCCCATGATGATCTCGAGCTTGGTGTCGCGTGTCTCGATGGCGGCTGCGGCTGTGGTTTCGGTCATGGATATCCTCCGATGGGGAGTCGGTCGTGTTTTAGCTATCGCCATTATAGGTAATCGCCCATAGGTTGCGATGGCGTTTGCTTTGATGTGGTTTGAAGCATTGCGATTAGATAGTTAGACAAACATCTAAATATTGAGTATAGTGTGCACGTCATGAGAGATGATGAGAGGAGGTCTTATGCCGGGAGAGGGTTTTAAGGCGCTTGCCGATCCAACGCGACGGCGCATTTTGGAGTTGCTGCGCGAGGGCAATTGCACGGCGGGGGAGCTTGCCGAGCATTTCGATATCAGTAAGCCGTCGCTGAGCCATCACTTGGCGACGCTCAAAAACGCCGGGTTGGTGACCGACGAGCGCCATGGCCAAAACATCGTATACAGCTTAAACACCACCGTCATGCAGGATTTAATTGGCTGGTTTATGGGCTTTACAAACACGGAAGGTGATAAGGATGAATAACGAAAACAAGGGCATTCACCCCACGGGGGTATCGTCGCGCGTGTGGGCCATGCTTGTTGTGGTCTGCGCTATTAATGTTGTAGCGCACCTCATGGTGATGCCGAGCTTGCCTACGCAGATTCCCACGCACTGGGGCGCGAACGGCGCCGTCGACGGTTGGGGTCCTAGCTGGATGGCCTCCGCGCTCGGCGTGCTGCCTCTGGCGCTTCTCGCAATGTTCTACGTGGTGCCGCGCATCGACCCCAAAGGTGAGGCATATCGAACCTCGGGCAAGTTCTACCAGGGCTTCGTAATCGCCTTCACCTTGTTCATGTGCGCCATAAGCTGGCTGGGAGAGCTTACGGTCTGGGGCGTGGTGCCGGCGGTCGGTTCGGTTAACGTGCTGATTTCCGGTGTTGTCGGTTTGCTGTTCATCGGCGTAGGCAACTACTTGCCGCGTGTGAAGCAGAACTATACGCTCGGTATCAAGACACCTTGGGCGCTTGCCGATCCCGAGAACTGGCGCCGTACGCAGCGTTTTGGCGGTGCCTGCTTTATGGTGCTGGGTATTGGCCTGATTGTGATGGGCGTGGCAGGCAGCGTGCTTTCGAGTGAAGTCGTCGCCGCGGTGATTGCGGTTCTGGCGTTTGGTTCGGTTGGAGCCGTCTACGTCTACTCGTATCTGTTGTGGCGCAAATCTCAGCGAGCCGCTCGTTAAGGTTGCGGAAAACTAGCGTACGCAGTTCATAGTATGTTCCGGGGGACTTTTCCCAGGTAGTATTAGGGGGTGTGGGCAACCATGCCCCTTTTTCGTTACGTTTCAGAGCTGGTTTCCTCATTTCGTTTCTACTAAAGCGAATCAAGAATAGGAAAACAGCAGGTAGAAAGGATAGAACAGGCAAATGGCGGAGTTTATCTACCAGATGTATCAGGCTCGCAAGGCCCATGGCGACAAGGTGATCCTTGACGACGTGACCCTGAGCTTCTACCCCGGTGCCAAGATCGGCGTCGTGGGCCCCAACGGTATGGGCAAGTCGACCCTGCTCAAGATCATGGCTGGCATCGAGGAGGTCTCCAACGGCGATGCCAGGCTTACCCCCGGCTACACCGTGGGCATCCTGCAGCAGGAGCCGCCGCTCGACGACGACAAGACCGTCATCGAGAACGTGCGCATGGCATTTGGCGACATGATCGCCAAGGTCGATCGCTTCAACAAGATCGGCGAGGAGATGTGCGACCCGGATTGCGACATGGACGCCCTCATGGCCGAGATGGGCAAGCTCCAGGACGAGATTGACGCCGCCGACGGCTGGGATATCGATTCCAAGCTCGGCCAGGCCATGGACGCCCTGCAGCTGCCCGATTCCGACATGCCGGTCAACGTACTTTCCGGCGGCGAGCGCCGTCGCGTGGCCCTGTGCAAGCTGCTGCTCGAGGCTCCCGACCTGCTGCTGCTCGACGAGCCCACGAACCACCTGGACGCTGAGTCGATCCTGTGGCTCGAGCACTTCCTGCACAACTACCAGGGCGCCGTTCTGGCCGTCACACACGATCGCTACTTCCTGGACAACGTTGCCGAGTGGATCTGCGAGGTCGACCGCGGCCACCTCTATCCCTACAAGGGCAACTACTCCACGTATCTGGAGACCAAGGCCGCCCGTATCGAGGCGCAGGGCAACCGCGACGCCAAGCTCGCCAAGCGCATGGAGGCCGAGCTCGAGTGGGTACGCAGCTCGCCCAAGGCTCGCCAGGCCAAGAACAAGGCCCGTCTGGCTCGTTACGAGGAGATGGAGGCCGAGGCCCGCGCAAGCCAGAAACTCGACTGGACCGACATCCGCATCCCCGTGGGCCCGCGTCTGGGCAACAAGGTGCTCGAGGCTCATCACCTGCACAAGGAGTTCGATGGCCGTGTGCTCATCGACGACCTATCGTTCACCCTGCCGCGCAACGGTATCGTGGGTGTCATCGGCCCCAACGGTGTGGGCAAGACCACGCTGTTCAAGACCATCGTGGGCCTGGAGCCGCTGACTTCGGGCGAGCTCGAGGTGGGCGAGACCGTCAAGATCTCCTATGTCGATCAGAACCGTTCCGGCATCGACCCCGATAAGAACCTGTGGGAGGTCGTCTCGGATGGCCTGGACCACATGATGGTCGGTGAGACCGAGGTTCCGAGCCGTGCTTATGTGGCGAGCTTTGGCTTTAAAGGCCAGGACCAGCAGAAGCGCGCCGGCGTACTCTCCGGTGGCGAGCGCAACCGTCTGAACTTGGCGCTTACGCTCAAGCAGGGCGGCAACCTGCTGCTTCTCGACGAGCCCACGAACGACCTCGACGTCGAGACGCTGTCCTCGCTCGAAGCGGCGCTGCTCGAGTTCCCGGGCTGCTCGGTGGTCATTAGCCACGACCGTATGTTCCTGGACCGCGTCGCCACGCACATTCTGGCGTGGGAGGGCACCGACGAGAATCCGGGCAACTGGTATTGGTTTGAGGGCAACTTCGAGGCCTATCAGGCCAACCGCATCGAGCGCCTTGGCGAGGACGCAGCCCAGCCGCATCGTATCCACCGTAAGCTGACGCGCGACTAGATCGTTACGCGGTTTTCCAAACCGCGTAACTGCTCGACGCTGCGCGGGTCGCAAGCACCCCATCTTGCCGTTCAAGCCGTCGCTCGCGTACCGAAGTACGCGTCGCTCCTCTTTCACGGCAACCTGGGGCACTTGCGGCCCGCTCGCTGTTGGTTACGCAACATCAACAAATAAAAACGGCTCAAATCCTGATTTGGATTTGAGCCGTTTGTCGTTACTGCTCGGGTTCTTCGACTTTATCGATGGCCCAGGTGGATCCGAGGCCACCGGTGGTATTGCGGCGGATGCGCACGGCAACCTCGCGGCGCTCGCCGGCCTGCGTGTAGCGCAGGGGGAAGCTTGCGCGGTTTCGCGCGGCCTCGATGGTACCGCGCTCGCGGGCGATCCAGTAGTACTCGCCGACAATGCCGAGGGTATCGGCGCCGTAGGGGAGATAGGTCGACAGCTGGTGCAGAAGCGGGCCGGGGCAGAAGACCTCGGTTGCGAAATCGACGGGGAAGTCCTCGGGGATGGCGGGCGCTACGGGTGCGGGGGTTGGGGCCTCTGCGAGTACCGAAGCCGGTGCCGGTGCGGGAATTTGGTCGCAAGCAGAGGCGGGCACGGATTCGATGACGGGTGCGAACTCCAGCGTCGTCTTCGGCTTGATTGTGGAATCTGCGGGCTTCACGGTGACGGGCGCGTCTGCAGCTTCAGTTTCAACCTCAACCTGCGTCGCGCTCTCATTCTCGACGCTCGACTTTGCCTCGATGGGCGTGGATGCCATGGTGGTGATGCCGGCATTGGCATTCTCGGGGTCATAGACGATCGTGAGCGAGATGGCGGGCTGCGGCGTCTCGGGCTCCGGCGCCGACTCGGTAGCGTCTTGATTTGCGGGCTCGTCGGACTGATCGTCCTCGGCCTCGTCGCCAAAGACATCGCTGTTTTGGAACGCAGACGGCTCGGGTTGGTCAGCGGCTTCTTCGGTTGTCGACTTGGGCGCTTCGTTGAGCTCCACAGTGGCTTCCTGCTCGGATATGACTTCGGAATCGGTCGTGGCGGCGATTTCGGTTTCGGCTTCTGCCGTTACCTCAATAGCGACTTCGATCTCTGTCTCGGGCTCGGGTTCCGGCGCGGCTTCAACCATGGCTTCGGGCTCGGGACGCTTAACGTGCTTGGGGCGCACGGCCTTGAGGTCCTTCTCACCGCGCTTTTTCTTTTTGTAGGACTGCTTGGCGCCCTTGGCGGTCTTGGGCTTGTCCTCGCCCTTGGCAAGCGCAGCATCCCAGGCCTCGTTGGCGATGACCGTGGCATACAGGCGGCCGCCTTTAAAGACGGTCAGCTTAATGCAGTCGTCGAGCTCCTCGAGCAGCTCGCGCGTGGACTCGAAGCCCAGGTCATAAGCGGTCATGTCGCCAGCGGCGAGCGCCTCCTCGACCTGCGTCATAAACGTTTGCTTGCCACATCCAATCGCATCGCGCAGCAGGCGATACAGATAGATGTGGTTGCCCAGCGAAAGCGTGGGCCTAACTATTGTCTTGCTCATGGCAAATCTCCTCTTTACACATGTAAAGCATCTTACCATCGCATGGCGTTCGCCATGGCGGCGCCCAAGGCAAACGGGCGCGAACCGCTTTCGATTCGCGCCCGTTGTATAGGTCGGTTATCTATGAGAGGCAAATGTGCTTAGTTGCCCGATGCCGTGCCTTGGCTCGAGTTGTCAGATGCCGTGCCGGACGCGGTTCCGCTCGAGCTGTTGGTGTTGCTACTGTCTGCTGCACCCGTTCCCGACGTGGTGTCGCTCGTCTGGCCTCCCGTGTTCGGCTGTGAACCGTCAGTCGTTTGGCTTGAGTCGGTCGTGTCGGACGGCGTGCCACTGTTGGCCGTAGAGGAATCGGTGCCCTGCGATTGGTTTTGGGTGTTCGAGGACGAATCGGCAGAGGTAGAACTGTCTTGCGTGCCGTCCGCCTGTGCCTGCTGATCTTGCGACTGGGTGTTGCCATTTGCATCGCTCTCGATCGTGCGCGACGAAAGGATTGACTCGGGACGCTCGCCCAGACCCTCACCGGCAGTGGTGATAAGGATGGCGCCAGCGCAGGCGATGACTGCGACGATGGCGATGGCAATCGAGAAGACGATGACCTTCTTTTGCGTCTGGCTGCGCTCTGCCGCGGCCTTGGCGCGCAGGCTGTTAGGGGCGACGCGCGCCGTGGTCGCGCGCCCCGCAACCTGGCGCATCTCCTGTGTAGTCGCGGCGCCGCCCAGGTGCTCCTCGACATCGGGCTCAACGGGCTCGTAGGCGCCGGCAGGGTAGTCGACAGCGGCATGCGTGCCCTTGATTGCTTCGGCGCTGGCAGAGATAAAGTGGCGGTAGACCTGCGAGGACACAACGGTGATGACCGAGCTCACGGCGGCGCCAATCACCGAGCCGGCAATGCCGATCTTTGAAGCAAGCGCGACGCTCGTGGCGGCGGCTGCGGCGCCGGCAATGATCTGAGGAATGGAAATGTCATCGAACAGGCCCTTTTTGGGCGCGATGGCCATGGTCTGTCCGATGGAATGGTTTTCGTGCACGCCGTTGTTGAGCGCGGCCGGTGTCATGACGCGCGTGCGCGGCGCGTCGGTGTACTTGGTTGTCATACGGGGTCCTCCCGGTGTAAATCTGCTTCGTTTCGTGTAGCCATCAGGGTACCCACCAGATGTGAATCGTACGTGACATTTAACAGATACCATCAACTCATCAATAGCTCACCAAGTTGGTGGGATGCGGTTCCACCCGGTAGTTGAACTACAATAGGGCTTGCTAATTGTGTTGAATAGCGTCTACGCACGGGAGCATTCTTATGAATCTTCACCTTTCTCAGTCTGATGGCTTTTTGCGTGTGGCGGCGGCCTCGCCGCGGATTCGCGTGGCCGATGTCGAGGGCAATGCCGAGGTTGCGCTGGCGGCTGTTCGCGATGCTGCCGGGCGTGGCGTTCGCGCGCTGGTACTGCCCGAGCTTAACCCTGTCTCTTATACACATCTCCGAGCCCACGAGACTAGGCATGATCTCG
>URVF01000069.1 GCA_900551185.1 uncultured Collinsella sp.
TGGGCTCGGAGATGTGTATAAGAGACAGGCTCCGGCATGCGCGTGTGGCAGAACATGCAGAGCACCATGACGAGGACCCGCCACCGTTGAGGAAGCATGGGAGATAACGACCGCGGGCCCCAAGTCAACAGGGGGTGCCGGGGACACGAGCGGCCCCCGGCTCAACAAAATCGAGGAATGGGACTAATCGATCTTGTTGTTGGTCAGACCGGCGCGGAACACGGTGGCGTCGCCATCGGCCTGGCTCGGATCGTAGAGGTTCAGGGCAGCCACGTACATGGCGGCAGCGGTGACCAGGTCGTCCTTGTAGGTGACCTCGTTGGGAGCGTGAGCCTGAGACTCGGCACCCGGGCCAAAGCCCACGCAGGGGATGCCGTAGCGGCCCTGGATGGAAACGCAGTTCGTGGAGAAGGTCCACTTGTCGCACAGCGGACGACCGGTGCGCTTGTCCATGCTGGGCTCGCAGCCGATGCGCTCGTCACCAAACATGGCCTTGTGGGCGTCGACGAGGGCCTTGACGTGCGGAGCGGCCTCCTTGTTGATCCACGTGGGGAAGTAAGCCTCGGTCTCGTAGACCTCGCCGGTCCAGGACGGACGGTCGTACATGTACATGGAGACCTTCACGTCGTCGCCGTACTTCTTGGCGGCCGGCAGGTTGCGGATCTCGTCCAGGCAGGACTCCCAGGTCTCGCCGGCGGTCATGCGACGGTCGATGGAGATGGCGCAGGAGTCAGCGACAGCGCAGCGGCTGGGGCTGGTGTAGAAGATCTGGCTGACGGTGCAGGTGCCGCGGCCCAGGAAGCGGGCGTCCTCGAAGTGCTCGGGGTTGTACTTGGGGTCGAGCATCTTGACGAGGCCCTTGATGTCGGTCGACTCGTCGCAGCCGTTGTTGTTGAGGGCGCGGACGTCGGCGATGATGTCGGCCATCTTGTAGATGGCGTTGTCGCCGCGGTCGGGAGCGGAGCCGTGGCAGGAGGTGCCGTGAACGTCGACGCGGATCTCCATGCGGCCGCGGTGACCGCGATAGATGCCGCCGTCGGTGGGCTCGGTGGAAATGACGAACTCGGGCTTAATGCCGTCCTTGTTGTAGATGTACTGCCAGCACATGCCGTCGCAGTCCTCTTCCTGGACGGTGCCGACGACCATGATCTTATAGCCCTCGGGGATGAGGCCCATGTCCTTCATCATCTTGGCAGCGTAGGTAGCGGAAGCCATGCCGCCCTCCTGGTCAGAGCCGCCGCGGCCGTAGATGATCTCGTCGGTCTCGTAGCCCTCATAGGGATCGGCGTCCCAGTTCTCGATGTTGCCGATGCCGACGGTGTCGATGTGGGAGTCGATGGCGATGATCTTGTCGCCCTCGCCCATAAAGCCCATGACGTTGCCCAGGCCGTCGACCTTGACCTCGTCATAGCCAAGGCTCTCCATCTCGGCCTTGATGCAGGCAACAACCTCACCCTCCTCGCAGGACTCAGAGGGGTGGGAGATCATAGCGCGCAGGAAGCGAGTCATATCAGCACGATGAGACTCAGCAGCAGCCTTGATAGCGTCGAAATCGAGTTCTTTAGCCATTGTTCATAACCTTTCAAACGAAGGAATCTACCTGTGAGGTGGCGGAGCGATACCTATTTACTCCGCCCCAACGATTAGCAAGTGGGATATTCGCCTTCCCAAACAATGCGGCGATACTGGTCGGGATCGGTGTCGCCCTCGGTGGAGAAGCAGAGCACGGAGCTCGTCTTGTCCAGGCCGATGAGTTCCTTGAGCTCGGCGTACTCGGGATCGAGCATGAGGGTCTCGACCAGGCCGGTGGTCACAGCGCCGGACTCGCCGGAGATGACGCGCGGGTCGCCCTTCTCGGGAGCGCCCAGGGTGCGCATGCCGCGAGCGGTGACCCAGTCGGGGCAGGACACGAAGGCGGTGGCATGGTTGCGCAGGATATCCCAGCCCAGGATGTTGGGCTCGCCGCAGCACAGACCGGCCATGATGGAGGGCATGTCACCGTCCACGATGCGCGGATCGCCGTCGCCGGCGGCAGCGCCCTTGTACAGGCAGGCGGCAGGCGCGCACTCAACCACGACGAAGGTGGGCGGGTTATCGGGATACAGGTTGGTGAAGTAGCCCACCACGGCGCCGGCGAGCGAACCCACGCCAGCCTGGACAAACACGTGGGTCGGGCGGTTGATGGCCATCTCGCGCAGCTGCTCGGCAGCCTCGGAAGCCATGGTGCCGTAGCCCTCCATGATCCAGGACGGGATCTTCTCGTAGCCCTCCCAGGCGGTGTCCTGAACGATGACGCCACGCTCGCAGGCGTCAGCCTCGGCGGCAGCCATGCGCACGCACTCGTCGTAGTTGACCTCTTCGATGGTCACCGTGGCGCCCTCGGCGGCGATGTTATCGAAGCGGGGCTTGGTGGAACCCTTGGGCATGTGCACGACGGCCTTCTGGCCCAGCTTGTTGGCAGCCCATGCCACGCCGCGGCCATGGTTGCCGTCGGTAGCGGTAAAGAATGTAGCCTGGCCAAAGTCCTCGGCCAGCTGATCGGAGGTCAGGTAATCGAAGGTGCAGTCGGCAACGTCCTTGCCGGTCTCGTCGGCAATGTAGCTGGCCATGGCAAACGAGCCGCCCAGAACCTTAAAGGCGTTGAGGCCAAAGCGATAGCTCTCGTCCTTAACGCACAGGTTGGACAGGCCCAGGCGCGCGGCCTGGCCGTCCAGGCGGGCAAGCGGAGTGACGGTGTACTGGGGGAACGACTGGTGGAAGGCACGGGCCTTCTTCACGTGGTCGAGACTCATGATTCCCAAGTGCTTGTCATCGCTCTTGGGCATCGTGTTGCTCGCCCACTGGATCTTATCGGCCATACGGTGAACTCCTTAAGTCCTCTCTTGCCGGCCCCCGCATACGCGTTTCAGCCCGATCCCATTCACACGGCTGAACTTTTATGTGGATGCCAAACAAAAAGTTTGTTAGTACTGTTCTATCACACTTTTTGATTGGCATACCTAACGAATTGTTTGTTGCCGTAATCGGTACTTTTTCGCCGCCGAACGGTCACACAACGCAGCGACGCTTTCGTTATTTGCGAACAGGTGTGGTTTATGGCACAGTGAGCCCAAACTAATTTTTAGGAAGGTACACATGACCCCCGCACAGATTGAGTTTTACAAGCGCCTCGCACACGGCCTGGCGCTCCAATTTGGCCCCAACTGCGAAGTCGTCGTCCACGATCTGGAGACCGAGGACGTAGACCACTCCATCGTAGTGATTGAAAACGGCCACGTCAGCGGGCGCAAACTGGGTGACGGCCCCAGCCATATCGTGTTTGAGTCCATGCACGAGGGCGCCACCGATGTACACGACCGCGAGCCGTACCTCACTAAAACCACCGACGGTAAGCTGCTCAAATCGTCGACGATCTTTATCCGCAACGACGAGGGCAAGCCCGTCGGCATTTTGGGCATCAACTTTGACATTACGCTCATGAAGGCTTTTGAGCGCTCGCTCGATGCCTTTACCGGCACCGGCGGCACGGGCTATACCGAGCCCGAGCCCATTACCAAGAACATCGGCGACCTGCTCGAGGACCTGCTGCACGAGTGCGAGCAGTTTGTGGGCAAGCCCGCGGCACTCATGACCAAAGACGAGCGTATTCGTGCCATTGGCTACCTCGACCGTCGCGGCGCCTTCCTCATTTCCAAGTCGAGCGAGCGCGCCTGCGAGTTCTTTGGCATCTCCAAGTACAGTTTTTATAGCTACCTCAATGAGGCCAAGGCGGCGGCCGGCGACAAGTAGGCGCTCGCCTGGATTGCCCCTCCCCTTTTGGGCGCGAGTTCTGGAAAGCACGAATCCAAGACCGAGCCGCTTGGGAAGTTCCATATAATCGATGTCATTAGTATTTCGAAAGGGTGGAACAGAATGGCGTTGAGCAAGGCATCATGCACCGGTCGCGGATTGATTCCGGCAATTGGTGGACATGTGCACCGCATGTTCGATGAGGGTGAAGACGACCTGTTTTCGCTGAGCCTTGACGACGTGATGGATGATCGCCCGTGGACCGCCGGCGAACTCATGGGCGGCGGGGCTCGCCCGTCAAACCCCAATCCCGCACTTGCGCCTGAGCCCGTATCTGCGCCGACTCCTGCGCAGTCGCCTGCACCCACTTCGGCGCCCACGCCCGCTCCCCGCCCCGCAAGCGACCCGTCCGAGACGGCGGCATTTCTCGCTGCAGCGACGCAGGGCAAATCGGCCGACAGCACCGTTATGTATAACGCCCAGCAGTTGCCCGTTCCTGCGGCGCGCAAGCCTCCGGTCACAAGGCTCGATGAGCCCGTTGCCCATCAGGTTACCCACGATTCCTGGGCTGCAGCCGATCTGGATGAGACCTCTACCGGCATGCCGGCGCTCGACGTTCCAGTTAACCCGCTTTTTGCCGCCAACACGAGCGCCGCGGACTATGAGGGCGGTGCGGCATATTCCGATTATTCCGATGGCTATGCTGGCAACGGTCGCATCGAGACCGAGGATTATGGCACCGCATCGAGCGATTATCTCAACGATCCGTACGCTGCCACGCGTGCACCGGAATATGACCCGGAGGCCGCGTCCGCACCGGCGTATACCAAAAGCACGGGCGAAGAACGCTTCGCCGATTATTACGCCGAGGAAAAGGCGCTGCGTTTCTCGGAATTTCCGCAGGCAGTCAAGGTTGCCTTTATCGCCATTGTCATTGCCCTGCTCGGCGCCATTGCGTTTGAGGGATTCCAGCTGTTCCGCGGCCCCACCCAAGCGGAGTCGGAGACCCAGCAAAAAGAGGACGATAACCAGTACCTGGACATCAACACCCTCAAGGGCGACCCCAACGACGGAGACGACGAGTAACAGATGCCGAAAACTGAGGGCCGTAAACCAAATCAAGCGACTCGCGGGATTGTGGGGGCGTAGACGGGCGAATGGGCCATCGACGATTTTGAGCTGGCAAGGGCCGGGAACTAGATTCCCAGCCTTCAACCTAGCACTGCTTTATGAGATCGAGCACCGCAGGAATGTCATCGGCATTCCGAAGCGCAACGTAAGTGGGTAAGCCCGGGCCAAATCCACCCTGCGTACGCTTGTCCTGGCACATGTCCTCTGGATCCGTTAGATCATCCACACTCTTTGCCAAGCCAACGGCAATCCAACCACCGTTGCTGGTCCTGCCTTCTAACACGGCATGCAGTTTTCGCTTGCCCGACCTGAAGCCTACATAGTACTTAGCTATGTAGGACTCCCACGAAGGGTTACCACTCAGAACGGACTCGCGCACCTCATCGAAAAGCTTCTGGTTGAGCCCACCTTCGGCAAAGGTGGGGTGATTCTCCTGCAGAGTCCAGATAGGAGCCTCGTCAGGCTCCCCGCGAGAGGGGCGATACTTGTCGACGACATCTGCCGGAAGGTCGGGATATTTCCATATCTCACACGCCTCTTTCGCCAGCTCGTCCGCGCGCTGTCCAATCTCTTCCTCACCCCATTTTTCATGCGAGGCGATCGACTTGTTCAGGTAGAGCGGACTGCACTTAAGCCCCACGTCAGGAAGATTGAGCTTGTCCGAGAACGACCGGTTTGAGTACTCCTGGTTGTAGCCCGTCAGCGTTAGATTTCCCAAGTTGTTGCACAGCCTGTCGTGGATGTCTTCCCAGTTCTCGCCAAGCGATTCCTTCCAGCCGTGCACATCATCGATCGTTTGGGGCATGACATGCTCGATCTGGTAATTGTCAGCCGAGATGGGCTCCTTCGGGTGGTGCCAGTTCTCCATGCGCTCCAGGTAATAGCGCTTTTTGGAGAAGCGGTTGTAACAGTCGCGCGTCTTAAACTCCTCGACAAAATGCTCGTCTGTCGGGAAGTACGCAGTCATACCGCCGCTATGGATAAGGAGCATCGCCGTAACGTACTCCTCTATATCGTCCTGCTGCTCGAGATTGCGATACATGCCGGCAAAGAAATTATTTAGACCCGTGGTAAGCCTGCCGCAAACCGCCCGCCTGAACAGGAACGACTCGATAGTCTCGCAGATACGCAGAAACGCATTGCGGTCTAGCCCATTCCCCTCGTAAACCGAGTAAAGCAACATTAAGAGGGGCCTTATCTGCTTCACGTCGAGGCTTACGATTCTGCCGAACACTCGGCGTAGTCCGTCGTCCTTCTCCTTACCAAGGAACAGACTGGCGTATCTATGCGCATACCCACGCAGCTCCTTAAGCAAGCCCTCGGTGTCACCATCGTAGTCGTCGGCGAAATAGCGCTTAAACTCGTAGTAGGCCTCGTTCTCCTTCGGCATCCTATTGGGAACTTTAAGCCACGGCCAGCACCAGATAAATGCATTGAACTCGTCCTCGCCGCCTTTTCCGAACAAGCACTCGAGTGGATGCCAATAACCCTCATAAAGCTTGGTCTGTTCGTCGTTGGGAAGCGACATTAGAACGTAGTTACGGATGAGGTCAATGGGCGTGAGCGGCTTGCCCTTGGAGTTCATGGACTCAAATATGAGCTGGGCATTATCAACGCCAGCGGTGAGCTTAGTGTCGATGACCTGCACGCGGTTTAGCCCCGCCCAAAGCCTTGCAGGGTCGAATGATTTCCCGTGCATCTTTTCATGGAAGAACGCATGGTTCTCGACAATGCGATCCGATTTTTCATCTGGCGCGGGAGACCCAGACACGATGGAGAACAGCGTCTCTTTATCGTCCTGCGAAAGCACCAGCTTGTAGCGCGCCAGACCGTTGTAGTCATCATCATTAAAGAGGTAGTTCTTCCGCAGCGCTGAGATCTTGAGGTCTCCAAGGAAGCCGGCCTTGTCGGGATTACCCTCCAGATAGTCAGCCAAGGCAGCAATCATCAACGAAAACGTCGTCATGCGCTGCTGCCCGTCAATCAGAAGCACGCGCGAAATACTCGTGGCAGAGCTCTCGGACTCGGGGATATAGAGCATCGACCCCACGAAGTGCGATACACCATCACGACCCGCTCGCATGACGTCATCCCAAAGCACCTCACACTCTTTTACACTCCACGAGTAAACTCGCTGGTAAACGGGAATGACGAACTGCATCTTCGCCACGCCCATAAGGTCGAGTAGATTTGCCTCGGTTGCTTTCATTTACGCTTGTCCCCTTTCTTGTTTACGCCGCTTGCGGTCAGTCCCCCACTGAACGAAAGGCGCTAAAGACCAGAGCATCGAAGCGCTGGAGCAACCGGGATGCTCGTCTCACTAGATTTTACAACGCTTGTCGCGAATACAGTTGAAAGCCAATCCGGTTCCGATGGCTCCCCCTATGAGAAGAGGGTGGATGCCAAGGGTCGCGTGACTAGCGATAAGTGCATCGCGAACGAAGTGCCGTTTGAGGAACTGCCCGAGGGGTGGGCTTGGGCAAGGCTGGAAACCGTATATAACTTCATTGATTACAGGGGTAAAACACCTCACAAATCACCTTCAGGTGTTCGACTAATGACTGCGAGCAACATTCGCCAAGGCTATATTGATTACACGCGCGAGGAGTATATTTCAGAAGACGAATATGCAACACGCTTGTCTCGCGGGGAGACCCACCGTGGCGACTTGCTGTTTACAACCGAAGCCCCGATGGGGTATTGCGCGATATGCGAAATGAAACGTTGCAGCTGTGGACAGCGTGTCATTACCCTTCAGAATTACGGCACAGTTGGTCCAGACAATGCCCTGTTCTGCCAAATAATTCTATCTCCACTGTTCCAAATTCAAGTTAAGGATCATGCCACGGGGACGACCGCAAAAGGAATCAAAGCAGCAGTGCTAAAAGAGCTATTTCTCCCCCTCCCGCCCCTCGCCGAGCAGCGCCGCATCGTCGAGCGCGTCGGCGAGCTCATGCCCCTGGTCGAGGAGTACGGCGGGCTCGAGGACTGTCTCTTATACACATCTGACGCTGCCGAC
>URVF01000070.1 GCA_900551185.1 uncultured Collinsella sp.
AGCGTCAGATGTGTATAAGAGACAGGGCGATACGGTTACTAGCGATGGCACCGTCGAGGGCGATGTTGAGGTTTGGGCCGACAAGCTCATCCTGGGCAAGAACGCCCACATCACCGGCACCGTGAACGCGCACGTCTCCGAGGACCCTGAGCGTGCCGCGGGAGCCGAAGTCGGCGCGCTCAAGATCGACCGCACCGAGAACGAGGATACTTCCACCGTTAACGATGTCATCGGCGGTATCGTCGCCGCGGCACTCTCGACCTGCTTTGTCGCTCTGCTGCTCGAGCTCGTCTTTCCGCGCGCGACCGCCAGCGCCGCCGGCATGCTCCACCAGCGCCCCATGCCCCTGTGGGTGAGCGGTCTTCTGAGCACGATTGCTATCGTCCCCGCCGTCCTACTGCTGATTATCTCCATCGCTGGTCTCTCGCTTGCCGGAGCCCTCTTGTGCGGTGTTATTGGCATCGCACTGGTGTCGAGCGCCTTTGCGGGGTGCGCAATCGCGCGCATGGTCGGAAACAGCCAGAACCGCTACGCCATGGCGGCTGTGGGCGGCGTGATCGCAGGCGCCCTCACGGGTCTTCCCCTCGTAGGCGACTTCATCAGCGGCGTGGCCTTCGTCTTTACACTCGGCTACATCATCCAAATCATCTGGCGCAACGCCCACCTCAAACCGCAGCAGCCGGCTAACACGCCAGGACTCCCCACCGCTTAGCCGCCAACCACCATAAAGGGGCCAGGCACCTTTGTGGTGGTGCAGACCAGCTCAGTCCCTGTGCACAAAAAGGGCGCCGACCATTGCGGTCGACGCCCTTTCTTGTTAGACGCTATAAAGCCCAGCGCTTATTTGTTGACCTGACCGGCGCGGACGGCGGCCTTCTTGCGGTCGGTGGCGTTGAGCAGACGCTTGCGCAGGCGGATGTTCTTGGGAGTAATCTCGACCAGCTCGTCGTCGGCGATGTACTCCAGCGCCTCCTCCAGCGAGAAGGTGCGGGGCGGCACCAGCTGAACGGAGATATCGGAGGTCGAGGAGCGCTGGTTGCCCAGGTTCTTGGTACGGGCGATATTGACGACCATGTCGCCAGCCTTGCTGCGCTCGCCCACGATCATGCCCTCGTAGCACTCGGTGCCTGGCTCAACAAACAGCTGACCGCGCTCCTGCAGCGTACCCAGGGCATAGGCAACGGCCTTCTCGGTGGTCATAGAGATCATTGCGCCGTTCTGGCGGTTGCCGATCTCGCCGGCATAGGGACCGTACTCCAGGAAGGTGTGGTAGAACACGCCCTCGCCGTGGGTGACGTTCATGATGCGGTTCTTAAGACCCATGATGCCGCGGGTCGGAATCTTAAACTCGAGGTGCGTCACGATGCCCGAGGTATCCATGCTCGTCATGATGCCGCCGGAGGTGCCGAAGACCTCAACGACCTTGCCCGAGTACTCGTCCGGGCACTCGACGACGGCCTGCTCGACGGGCTCCATCTTGTTGCCGTTCTCGTCCTTCTTAAACAGAACGCGGGGACGGCCGACCTGGAACTCAAAGCCCTCGCGGCGCATGGACTCCATCAGAACGGACAGGTGCAGAATGCCGCGGCCCGAGACCTCGACGCCGCTCTTGTCCTCGAGTTCCTCGATCTTCATGGTCACGTTGTTCTCGGCCTCGTTGAACAGGCGCTCCTTGAGCTGACGGGCGCCCACGATGTCGCCGTCGCGGCCGACAAGCGGGGAGGTCGAAGCCTCAAAGACGATGGACAGGGTCGGCGGGTCGATCTCGATGGGCTCGAGCTCGACAGGGTTCTCGGGATCGGTGTAGACATCGCCGATATCGGTGCGGTCGATACCCACGACAGCAGCGATATCGCCGGCGCCGACTTCCTGGCACTCGGTGCGGCCCAGGTAGTCGAAGGTAAAGAGCTGCTTGACGGTGGCGGTAGCGCTGGAGCCGTCGTTCTTGACAACCAGGATCTGGTCGCCCTGGTGGATGGCGCCAGAGTACACGCGGCCGATACCGATGCGGCCGACGAAGTTGGAGTGGTCGATGGTCACGCACTGCATGGCCAGCGGGGCGTTCTCGTCAACCTCGGGCGCGGGCATGTCGTCGATAATCATATCGAGCAGCGGGTACATGTCCATGTTGCCGTCGTTGGGGTCAAGACGGGCAAAGCCGTTCATGGCGCTGGCGTAGACCACGTGCTCCATGGCGAACTCAAGCTGGTCGTCGGTGGCGCCCAGGTCGGCCATGAGGTCCAGGCAGTCGTTGTAGGCCTTCTCGGGGTTGGCACCCGGACGGTCGATCTTGTTGATGACGATCATGATCTTAAGGCCGGTGTCGATAGCGTGACGCAGCACGAAGCGGGTCTGGGGCATGGGGCCCTCAAAGGCGTCGACCAGCAGCAGGGCGCCGTCGGCCATACGCAGCACGCGCTCGACCTCGCCGCCAAAGTCGGCGTGGCCCGGGGTGTCGATGACGTTGATCTTGACGTCCTTGTACTCGATAGAGATGTTCTTGGCGAGAATCGTAATGCCGCGCTCGCGCTCCTGGTCGTTGGAATCCAGGACGCGGTCCTCGACCTGCTGGTTGGCACGGAAGGCGTCCGTGGCACGCAGGAGCTTGTCGACCATCGTCGTCTTGCCGTGGTCGACGTGAGCGATGATGGCGATGTTCCTCAGATTGTCTACGCGCATGTAGTTCCCCTATCTTCTATCTATATACAACCGGCACGCGTATGCGACCCACCCAGCAATGCAACGCTCGGCGGGAATATTGAGCCTTTTACCGAAAACTCGTTTATTTTAGCGATTTTAGATGAGAGGGGTTTCCTCACCTGCAGGTTCAGGGTCGCTCCACATAAAACCATCGCCGGCGCCCATGCCCTCATACAGCACATATGCCGAAAAACCGCTCTCGAGCGTAGTCTCAAAGAAGCTCACGAGCAGAGCATCGTGATAGCCGCCGTCAATCTCGACGCAGCCGGTGTAGCCGATGGCATAGCGAGCGATACGGCCCAGGCCCTCGTCCTTAAGACCCATCTTGTGCTCGGAGATAAAGTTGGTGGCCGCCTCGAGGCACGCCTCTTCGCCGTCCTCGTCGAGCGCCGCCAGATAACGGTTGGAAGCGGCGTCCTCAATTGCCACGACCACGCCAGGGTTTTCACCGGCGGCAAGGTCGTCCAAGAACGCGCCGATCAGATCGCACACCATGGCGTCGAGCTCGGCGGAGACGTTACCGGCGTCCTGCATATCCTGTGCCATCTTTAGACCTTCCCATCGAGTCTGGCGTCGTTACAGTTCTTGTGCCTCAGCAGCGATCTTAGCGGCAGCGTCGCGGGCGCGCATCATATCCATCGCGCGCTTGTCGAGTACCTTGATCTGACTGGTCAGCATGACCGCATCGACCACGCCCCAGATCATAAGGCCCGTAGAGATCGAAAACCCAAGCGCACCAACTGTACCACGAAGGCGCGAACAGATTGCCGCGACAAGGGCGGAGACGACAACCATCTTGATAAACGAGCCGCGGCGTTCGCGAAGCGTGCGGGCCTGCGTCACATAGGCAATGCGAGCCGCCTCAGAAGCCTCCGAGCGCATCTGGGCCTCGCGCGCAATGGTCGCCGCCTCAGCCGACATACCGCCGGCCATCAGCGAACGCTCCGCAGCCTGGACGCCCCGCATTTAGAAGTCATCGGGGGAGAGCGTATGGACGAACTCGTCGAACTTCTCGAACTCTTGCTCGTCGTCGACTTCCTCGGCATGGGCAGAAACGGTGCCCAGGCGATTCATGATGTCGTCTTCAACGAACATGGGGGCATTACTGCGTACGGCGAGGGCGATGGCGTCGCTCGGACGCGCATCGATCTTATGCTCGTTGCCATCGGCCAACACGACAACCGTCGCGTAAAACACGGGCGGCTCGGCGCGAACGATTTCGATGCGTTCGAGCTTGGCACCCAGGGCACCAACAGTATCGAGCAACAGGTCATGGGTAATCGGGCGCTCGGCGCGACCGCTATCGATGCCGCGGCTGATGGCAGCAGCTTCAAACGAACCAGTCTGAATGGAAAGGGAACGCAGTGGCGCGGGCGAGTCCGATTTGCTGCAGCGCTCGCGAAGCACGATAAGCGATGGCACGGGACCGGCGGCCATGACGATGGTCTCTATGTCGACACGAACCATGGAACACCTCCGGTACGTAGCGGTTAACACGCGGCAGTCCGCCGCATTGAATAGCTATACTACCCAAACTTTCGCACAGCACACAAAACCAAAATGAGATTTATCGCAGACAAGAAAAAAGCCCCGAGGCAATGCCCCAGGGCTCTTCACAGTTTTGATGGTGGACCTGACAAGATTCGAACTTGTGACCTCCCGGTTATCAGCCGGACGCTCTAACCAACTGAGCTACAGGTCCATCGCGCAAGGGATATATTAGACGAGTCGTTACGCGCGCGTCAACAACTTTTTTGAAAATCTTTGGGAGGGGTGGTCGCTGGGCTGGCGAGATGGTTTTGGTTTGCTGCTCGGACAGTCCTGCGCAAGACGAAGGCCACATTAAGTGGCCTTCTTTACGTGCGGAACTCGCGACAAACCAAAACCATCTCGCCAGCCCAGCGACCATGGGGTCCCAAGGTTTTCAAAAAAGCGGTCGGCGCGCAGTGCGCCGACCGCCGATATATGGTGTCTGATATTTTCTACCAGCTAGGGCCTCTTACTCGTCTAGGAGATCTTCTGGCATGTCGTTGCCGTCGCCTAGATCGACAGGGGTTTCTTCGGAAGCAGAGCCGTTTTCTGTGGCTTCGCCTTCGGGCTTTTCCTTGGCTGCCGTCATGCGGGCGACAGCGCACACGCGGTCGCTGTCGTCGACGGTCATCATCTTGACGCCCTGGGTGGCGCGGCCGGTCTGGCTGATCTCGTCGGTCTTGACGCGAATGACCGTCGCGCCCTCCGTCACGATGAACAGCTCGTGCTGCGGGCCCACCGTCTTCATGGCCGCAAGGTTACCCTTACGCTCGGTCATTTGGATGGTGTAGACACCCTGGCCGCCGCGATTCTGCTCCGGGTAGTCCGCAACCGGCGTGCGTTTGCCGTAGCCGTGCTCGGTAATGACGAACAGATCGCCGTTGCCGTTAGTGACTTCCATCCCCAGAACGCTCACGCCGTCCTTCATGCTAATGCCGCGAACGCCGCTGGTATCGCGGCCGGTGGCGCGCACCTGCTCCTCGGAGAACATGATCGCCTTGCCCGCGGTGGTGGCCAGGATAATCTTGTCGCCCTCGCGCACGCGGCGCACGTTCAGCAGCGCGTCGTCGTCACGCAGGTTGATAGCGATCAGGCCGTCGCGACGGCTGCGGTCATATGCGCTCATCACGGTCTTCTTGACCATGCCGCTCTTGGTGGCAAACATCAGGTACTCGTCGGCCGGGAACTCGCGGCAGCTGATGACGCTCGCGATCTTCTCGCCTTCCTCGAAGGGCAGCAGGTTGACGATCGCGGTACCGCGCGCCTGGCGCGTACCCACCGGCAGCTCGTGCACCTTCAGGCGATAGACCTTGCCCTTGCTCGAGAAGAACAGCACGTACTCGTGCGTGGACGCGATGAACATCTCGTCGATAACGTCGTCCTCTTTGAGGTTGACGCCCGACACGCCCTTGCCACCGCGCTTCTGGGCACGGTAGGCAGCCACTGGGATACGCTTAACGTAGCCGGTGTGGGTGATGGTCACGACCATATCCTCGTCGGCGATGAGGTCCTCGACATCCAGGTCCTTCTCAACCTGGCTGATTTCGGTACGGCGCTTGTCGCCAAACTTCTTGGAGATCTCGCGCATCTCTTCCTTGATGACGCCCAGAATCTTCTCCTCGTGCGCCAGCAGGTCCTCGTAGTAGGCGATGGCGCGGCGCAGGCCGTCCAACTCTTCTTGGATCTTGTCGCGCTCCAGGCCGGTCAGGCGGCGCAGCTTCATCTCGAGGATGGCCGTGGTCTGCTCGGGCGTAAAGCCAAAGCGCTCGATCAGGCGGCTGCTGGCCTCGGAGTCGGTCTGCGAGGAGCGGATGATGCTGATGACCTCGTCGATATGGTCAAGGGCCATCAGGTAGCCCTCGAGGATATGCGCTCGGGCCTGGGCCTTCTTAAGGTCGAAGCGGGTGCGGCGAGTGACTACGTCGACCTGGTGGTCTATGTAGTGCTGCAGCATCTCGCGCAGGCTCAGGCATTTGGGAACGCCGTTGACGAGTGCCAGGTTGTTGGCGCCAAAGGTCGTCTGCAGCGAGGTGTACTTATACAGGTTGTTGAGCACGACCTGCGGAATGACGCCCTTCTTGAGCTCAATGACCAGACGGATGCCCTTCTGGTTGGACTCATCGCGCATATCAGAGATGCCCTCGATGCGCTTGTCGTTGACGAGCTGGGCGATCTTCTCCTGCAGGGCGCCTTTGTTGACCATGTAGGGAATCTCGGTAAAGACCAGACGGCTGCGACCGGTCTTGGTGGACTCCACGTGTGCCTTGGCACGCACGGTAATGGAGCCGCGGCCGGTCTCGTAGCTCTGCTTAATGCCGGCACTGCCCATGATGATGGCGCCAGTGGGGAAGTCCGGACCGGGCATGATCTGCATGAGCTCGTCGACGGTGGCGTCGGGGTTGTCGATCAGGTAGCAGGTGGCCTCGATCGCCTCGGTGAGGTTATGTGGAGCGATATTGGTGGCCATGCCGACGGCGATGCCCTGACTGCCGTTGACCAAAAGGTTCGGGAAGCGGCAGGGCAGCACGCTGGGTTCCTTCTTGGTCTCGTCAAAGTTGGGGTCCCAGTCGATGGTGTCCTTCTCGATATCGGTCAGCATCTCCACCGCCATGCGGCTCATGCGGGCCTCGGTGTAACGGTAAGCAGCCGGGGGGTCGCCGTCCACCGAACCAAAGTTACCCTGGCCGTCCACCAGCGGGTAGCGCAGCGAGAAGTCCTGTGCCAGACGGACCATGGCGTCGTAAACGGATGCGTCGCCGTGGGGGTGGTAGGAGCCCAGCACCGCACCAACGGTGTCGGCGGATTTGCGGTATGCATGGCTGGGGTCGTTGCCGCGCTCATGCATGGTGTACAGGATGCGGCGGTGGACGGGCTTCAGGCCGTCGCGCACATCGGGCAGGGCGCGGGACACGATGACTGACATGGAGTAGTCCAGGAACGCGGTCTCGATCTCCTTCTTGACATCGCGGATGATCTTTTTGGTTCCGCTGCCCGGTATCATCACATAATCTTCTTCCATTTGTTCCTCCGTGTCTTACACGTCCAGCTTTGCGTACTGGGCGTTGGTCTCGATAAAGCGGCGGCGGGGCTCCACCTGATCGCCCATCAGGATGGTGAACGCCTCATCGGCCTTCTCGGCATCCTCGATGGTGATGCGGACGATGACGCGGTTCTCGGGGTTCATGGTGGTCTCCCAGAGCTGCTCCGGGTTCATCTCGCCAAGGCCCTTATAGCGGTTTATCTTCGCGCCGGGCATCTCCTGCGAGAGCAGGGCCATTTCGGCGTCGTTGTAAGCGTATTTGATGGTGCTGCCCTTCTGCACCTTGAACAGCGGGGGCTGTGCCACATAGACATGGCCCTGCTCGATGAGGGGGCGCATATAGCGGAAGAAGAAGGTGAGCATCAGGGTGCAGATGTGGGAGCCATCCACATCGGCATCGGCCATGATGAACACTTTATCGTAGCGCAGCTTGGAGATATCGAACTCGTCCCCAATGCCGCAGCCCAGCGCCAGAACCACCGGCATCAGCTTGTCGTTGCCGTAAATTTTATCGGCGCGGGCCTTTTCCACGTTCAACATCTTGCCCCACAGCGGCAGGATGGCCTGAATGGCAGAATCACGGCCCCTGTCTCTTATACACATCTCCGAGCCCACGAGACTAGGCATGA
>URVF01000071.1 GCA_900551185.1 uncultured Collinsella sp.
GAGATCATGCCTAGTCTCGTGGGCTCGGAGATGTGTATAAGAGACAGGCCTTCATCACTCGTCGCCTCCACTCTTTTTGCCGCGCACGGTGGCGGGAATCGTCAAACTGACCGTCCCCTTGCCTGAGGCCCCCAGCAATTCCTTAACGTCTTCGGGGTCGGCCGCAAGCGTCACCCATTCGATCTTGCCTTCGCGCGTGGTGCCGGCCACTTCGCTGGTATCGATCACGCGCGCGCCGCACAGCCGATCGGTCACGCCATCTTTTTGCACGTACACGTCCACATAGCTGCCCACGCCCGTGGCACCGCCGACCGAGTGCTCGGCATCGACCGCCACCGAAACGGCAACCTTGCCTTTGGGCACCTCGAGCTTGTGGCTTTCGGCCTTGGTGTAGGCATCGCAAATCACGGCATTTTTAGGGATGCGCGAGGTCGTCACGTCGCCGCGCACCTGGCGCAGCTCGGTCGCCGCATCGCGCGGCAGCAGGCTCGCCAGCCATTCCTGGGTTATGACATTGGTCTCGTCGAGGGTCTCGCCCGCATCGATATCGCGCGCCGCGACGCACACCTCGACGCGATCGCCGCCGTACTTGGCCAGCGTCTCGGCCTGGGCCTGCTCAGCCTGCGAGCGAATCGACGATGCGTAGACCATGCAGAGCAGCGCGGCGAGCACGCCCGCGATCAGACTGATGGCGATGCGCTTGCTCTTGTTCACGGCCGCTCCTCTCAAGGTAGCACCGGGCGGATGCCCGTACCACCATTGTCCAAGCGGGCAAGCAGCAAAACGGTGCGATCGCGATCTTGGTTTTGAGTGTCAAACCAATTGCCGACCAAAAGCTGACCGGTCCGTCAAGCTCGTGGCAAGGTTTTGGTCAGCACGTCGGATAAATGCACGTTTAGGGGCGCATCGGCAATAAAAAACCGCCTCCCGTACCATTGGGAGACGGCTGTCATAGATAGATTCAATTACAGATGAACATCGGGATCGAGCATCTGAGCACTCACGCGCATGGATGACGCCAAGTTTTGGAACGTCTCCAAACGCAGGCTGTCGATCCGCCCGGCACCCTCGGCCTCGCGAACGGCACAGCCCGGTTCGTGAGTATGTGTGCAGTCGGCAAACCGGCACGCACGCGACGCCTCGACGATCTCGGGAAACGCGCACGCCAAGCCTCGCTCATGCCCCACGAGCGGCAGACTGCGTAGGCCCGGCGCGTCGGCAATAACGCCGGCTTCGCCCGGCAGCGCCACCATCACGCGCGCGACGGTGGTGTGGCGACCCTGGTCATCGCGCTCACGCACGCCGCCGGTAGCCAACGTGTCGTGGCCCAACAGCGCGTTGAGCAGCGTCGACTTGCCAGCACCCGATTCACCCAGGATCATGGCGCAGCTCCCGGCGGGAACGCAGGCGCGAACCTCGTCCAGGCCACGGCCCTCGGCAGAGGATGTCACGATTACGCGCACGTCCGGACCCACCAAGCGGTGCACGCGGTCCAGATCGCGCTCGAGCTCATCGGCGTCGCAGCGGTCGGCCTTGGTGAGTACCACCACCGGCTCGGCATCACAGTCGAGTGCCAGCACCAGCGAGCGCGCCACGCGGTCGAGCAGCACCTCGCCGGCACCGAGCGCCTGCACGATTAGCACGCTATCCACGTTGGAGCAGAGCACCTGACGCTCTCCGCGGGCACGGCCGCGCCAACGCTCAAAGCTCGTACGGCGCGGCAGCACGCACTCAATCACACCCATATCGTGCCCGGGAGCGCGGCGCACCGCCACACGATCGCCCACAGCGGGCAGCAGGACCTCGTCCTCGCCGCGCGACTTGGCAAACCCCACGGCATGCTCGGCGCGGAAGGTATCGTTGGCAGTCGCCACCAGCGGAAACCCGCGATCCAAGCGCACAACGGCGCCAAGCTGCATCTGCTCGGGCTCCTCGGCATGTGCGCAGAAATCATCAAAGGCAGTCTGCTGGGCTTCATCGACCGGCAGGTCATCAAACGCCGGAACGTCCTGCAGCACGTCAAGTCCCGGTACGCTTGCCAGCAGCTCCTCGGCAGACGCGGGGGCCTCGGTCGCAAGCTTCCGACGACGATCGCGCTTAGCCCGCGCCCCCGTCGTCTTTTTCTTCGCCTTAGCCTTAGCCTTGCCCACAAGCGCCTCCCAGCACCATAAATCACAACTGAGCGGGTATTTTAAATCAAAAAGAGCTGGCCGGGCAAAGCCCGACCAGCTCACAAACTTTCCCTCAGCCCTTTATCATCCGCGCGGGAGAAAAGCCAGCAAGGATACCGCAGGGCCCGCCCCGGAAGCCCTTTCTCCCGAACGATCCCGCAGTGCGAAGCGCGAGGACCAGTGAGGGAGAAAGGGCGTGGGGCGGGCCCGGACAGGTACGTTACTCTTTCTCCACAGCGCGCATGATCGCCTTGTAGATCTCCATCAGCGGGATGATCAGGAAGGCCAGGCCCAGCGCGGCAAGAACGCCCTTGAGCTCAAGCGTCACAGGGCCAAAGAACATCTCGGCAAGCGTCGGCTGCACGGTCACGATCACCGTCAGCACCAGTGCCAGCGCGGCGGAAGCCCACAGCCACTTGTTCTGCTTCTTCATGGTGAACAGCGACGCACGACGGCTGCGCATATTGAAGCAGTGGAAAATCTCGACCATGTTGAGCGTGATGAACGCCATCATCACGCCTTCCTCGTCGGCATTGCCGGCGATCATATCGGCGATGTGAATGTAGCCCATGTCAAAGTACACGCCCACAAAGAAGCTCGCCAGCACCAGCACGGTGATGATTAGGCCCTGGACCACGCAGTCCAGACCCATATGTCCGGCAAAGACACCGTCCTTGGCGTTGCGCGGCTTGCGCTTCATGATGTCGCCCTCGGCGTCCTCCATGCCCAGCGCGAGCGCGGGGAAGCAATCGGTGACCAGGTTCACCCACAGCAGCTGCACCGGCTGGAAGATGGTAAAGCCGATGAGCGTGGCGATGAATACCGAGAAGACCTCGGCAAGGTTGGCCGAAAGCAGGAACTGAATGACCTTGCGGATGTTGTCGTAGATGCGACGGCCCTCTTCGCAGGCACCGATGATGGTGGCGAAATTGTCGTCGGCAAGCACCATGTCGGCGACGTTCTTGGTGACATCGGTACCGGTGATGCCCATGCCAACGCCGATGTCGGCGCGCTTGATGGACGGGGCGTCGTTGACGCCGTCGCCCGTCATGGCCACGATCTGGTCGCGCGACTTCCAAGCCTCGACGATGCGTGTCTTATGCTCGGGCTGGACGCGGGCATACACGCCGTAGTCCTCGATGTGCGCGTCGAGTTCCTCGTCGCTCATGCGATCGAGGTCGGCACCGGTGATGGCCTGGCTGCGATCGGTGACGATGCCCAGCTGCTTGGCGATGGCCACGGCGGTGTCGATGTGGTCGCCCGTGATCATGACGGTGCGGATACCGGCGTCGTGCGCCTCGCGGATGGCGTCGGCGACCTCGGGGCGAACCGGGTCAATCATGCCAGACAGGCCGCAGAAGACCAGGTCGTGCTCGAGCGCAGCGGGGCTGCAGTCGTCCGGGACCTCGGTGTAGGTGCGACTTGCCAGCGCCAGGACGCGCAGGGCCTCGTCGGCCATGGCCTTGTTGGCGGCCACGAGCTCGGCGCGACGCTCCTCGGTCAGCGGAACGACCTTGTCGCCCGCGTAGATATGAGTGCACAGGCCGATCACCACGTCGGGCGCGCCCTTGGTGTACTGCTCGTACTCGCCGTCCAGGGTCTCGACGACCACGGACATCATCTTGCGGCCAGAGTCGAACGGGGCCTCACCCACACGCGGGTGCTCGGCGGTCAGGCCGGTGAGCCCCGCCTTGCCGGCGTCGTTGACGAGGGCGCACTCAGTCGGCTCACCCACGGCCTCGCCCAGCTCCTCGTCCCACTGGGCGTCGGAGCACAGAGCCATGCCGGCCAGGAACTTCTCCTTAGGCGCAGCGAGCTCGTGCTTGACGACGGTCATCTTGTTCTGGGTGAGGGTACCGGTCTTGTCGGAGCAGATGGTCTGTGTGCAGCCAAGGGTCTCGACGGCAGAGAGCTTGCGGATGATTGCCTGGCGCTTGGCCATTTTGGTCACGCCGAGCGAAAGCACGATAGTCACGACGGCAACCAGGCCCTCGGGGATGGCGGCGACGGCAAGCGAGACAGCGACCATAAAGGTGTCGAGCAGCGCGGTCGGATCGGTGAGAACGTTGCCCACGCCGTGGCGGATGATGTCGACGCCAAAGATGACGACGCAGATGACGATAACCATGATGGTGAGGATGCGGCTGAGCTCGGCAAGCTTCACCTGCAGCGGCGTGAGCTCTTCCTTGGCCTCGGCCAGGGCGCCGGCGATCTTACCCATCTCGGTGTTCATGCCGGTGCCGACCACGACGGCGCGGCCGCGGCCGTATACCACGGTGGAACCCATGTAGCACATGTTCTTGCGGTCGCCGAGCGGCACGTCGTCGGTGCCGGCGGCGAGCTCGATCACGTTGGCATGCTTCTCGACGGGCACGGACTCGCCGGTAAGGGCGGCCTCCTCGATCTTCATCGTGGCGCTCTCGAGCACACGGCAGTCGGCCGGGACGGAGTCGCCCGCCTCGAGCATGATCACGTCACCGGGCACGAGCTCGGCACTCGGCAGGTGCACGAGCTTGCCGTCGCGCAGCACCTTGGACTGCGCCGCGCTCATCTCCTGCAGGGCCTCGAGGGCCTCCTCGCTTTTAGCCTCCTGGACCACGCCCAGCACCGAGTTGACGATAACGACGAACATGATGATGGCGACATCGGCAAAGTCCGCCTCGCCCTTGACCATGCCCGTGAGCGCGCTGATAACGGCGGCAACGATCAGCATGATGACCATGGGGTCGGCCATCTGCTCAAAGAAGCGCTTCCACAACGGTGTCTTCTCGGCTTCCTCGAGCTTGTTAGGGCCTGTCTTGGCGAGGCGCGACGACGCCTCGTCGTTGCTCAGGCCGAGGTTCTCATCGACGCCCTGGTCGCTGAGCACCTCCGCCGCGGCGGACAGGTATTCCTTTTGCATATAGAGTCCCCTCCTGGGATTCGGGCCACTCAGCAGATTGATGCCCGATCATAATTCCCAGGAGAAGGGCAAGGGCTCATCAAGGCTGCCGTGCTGAGCGGCAGTTGATAGTGGAGCTATGGTACCCCAAAGCAGCGCGTCTAGCCAAAACATTCCAATTGGAAACACGGCTCGGGTGCAACGATGCAGACCGTATGATGTTCAATATTGATAAAACGTTTTTTCTTCGGCGCATCATCAAACTGAAATATCGCCCAGATAGCAGCGGTTAGAACGGTTGGTAAAGTTTTTGCATATACCGTTTTTTCGCAAAAAATGAACTTCTAATTCGGCATACGGTCGATTTTTTGGGGTATTCGGTCGCCATTTCGTTATAATCATCTCAGTTTTATTTCTTATGGTTTATCTATCAGCGCAAGACGATGTCAGATGGAGGTCTGAATGTACAAGCGCACCAAGATTGTATGCACCATGGGTCCCGCCTGCGATAGCGACGAGACCATCCGCGAGATGATCAAGGCGGGCATGAACGTCGCCCGTTTTAACTTCTCGCACGGATCCTACGACGAGCACCACGGTCGCATCGAGCGCGTCCGTCGTATTTCCAAGGAGCTCGGTCTGCCCGTCGGCATCCTGCTCGACACCAAGGGCCCCGAGGTCCGCACCGGCCTTCTGGTCGACGGCAAGAAGGTTGCCGTCAAGACCGGCGATAAGATCGTCGTCACCGCTCAGCCCACGTCCGAGGATTTCCACGGCACCTCTGAGCACATCTCCCTCGACTACCTGGCTCTGCCCTCCGAGGTCGAGAAGGGCTCCCTCATCCTGATCGATGACGGCCTGGTCGCCCTCGAGGTCGAGTCCGTCGACGGCCAGGACATGACCTGCGTCGTTAAGAACGACGGCCTGATCGGCGAGCGCAAGGGCGTCAACATGCCCAACGTCAACATCTCGCTGCCTGCTATCACCGAGCGCGATCGTCAGGACATCCTCTTTGGCCTGACCGAGAACATCGACTACATCGCCGCTTCCTTCATCCGTGACGGCGAGTCCGTCCGCGGCATCCGCGAGCTTTGCCGCGAGAACGGCGGCGAGCACGTGACGATCTTCCCGAAGATCGAGTGCGCCCTGGGCGTCGAGAACTTCGACGAGATCCTCGAGGCTTCCGATGGCATCATGGTCGCCCGTGGCGACCTGGGCATCGAGATCAAGCCCGAGCTCGTTCCGCACATCCAGAAGGAGATCATCGCCAAGTGCAACGCGGCCTACAAGCCCGTTATCACCGCTACGCAGATGCTCGACTCCATGCAGCAGAACCCGCGCCCGACGCGCGCCGAGGTTGCCGACGTTGCTAACGCCATCTACGACGGCACCGACGCCGTTATGCTGTCCGGCGAGTCCGCTGCCGGTAAGTACCCGGTCGAGGCCGTTAAGATGCAGGCCAGCATTGCTCTCGAGACCGAGAAGTACCTCCCGGCCCACGCTCCGCTCGAGGTTCCGGCCGACGCTCATGGCACCCGCGTTGTCAACAACGTTGTGGGTATGTCCGCTGTGAACATGGCTACCACCGTTGGCGCCAAGTGCATCACCGTGCCGACGACCACCGGTCGTACCGCTCGCCTGATCTCGCACTTCCGTCCCAACATGCCGATCTGCGCGTTCTCCCGCCACGAGTGGGCCGTCCAGCAGATGATTATGTACTGGGGTGTTATCCCGCACCAAGCCGAGATTACCCAGGGCACCGTCAACGGCACGATCGTCAAGGCGATCGAGACCGCTAAGGAGCTCGGCTACGTCGAGGCCGGCGATCTGACCGTCGCCACCGCCGGCGATCCCCGCATGAGCGTCCAGCTCGAGGACAAGGTCTCCTCGACCAACGTCGCTTACGTCGCTCAGGTGCGCTAAATCGCACTTGTAAGCACACTTGCATTGCAAAGGGCCCGGAAGGCTTTGCCTTCCGGGCCCTTTTTTAGGACCTACTTCATATGCCGCTTCATCGATTTGTGATCAGTCGCGAACCTTTCCGATACCGAGCGTACCACCGAAGACGCCCTGCGACGGGAGCTGTTGGTCAATTGGGATGAACTGTTCACCGTTAAGCCGGCTGGCTAGCAGCTAGCAATCAGGGGGACTGCGGGAACGCCAGAAGCAGCAACGCGAGTCGCAAATCCCGCCTCGGTCAGCTCGATGACCTCGGTAAACGTTGCATCGAAAAACTCCTCGGTTAGCAGGCGGTATGGCGGATGGTCGGGCTCACCGGGGTTTTCGCGTACAATCTCGTGCATGACGCCGATGGTCTTGAGCACATATTCTTTATGGATGGGATACTGCCCAAAACGCGTCGCAGCGGTATACAGGCGATCGGTCGCACGTGGGATGGAAACAATGCCCAGCGTCTTGCCAAACCAGTCAAAGTCGCCTTGCTTTTTTATGCGGAACTCCTCGCACGGCTTGCCGCCGTGCACCTCCAGGTACTGATTCACGCGCGTATTCCATACGGTATCGGCCACCAGATGCGACCAGACACCCAGTGTCAAATCGAGCAACGACTGCGCCACGTCCTCGGACGCAAGCGAGAACTCACAGGCGCCGGGACCGGCAACCGGCTCGGCATCCTTGTAGCGCTGGGGATAGTGCACGCGGTTCAGTCGCTCGCGTTCCTCGATAATCGAGGTCGCCGCGGCTGGCGCACCGATGGGCGAACTTTTAAGCAACGGTGCCACATCTGTCTCTTATACACATCTCCGAGCCCACGAGACTAGGCA
>URVF01000072.1 GCA_900551185.1 uncultured Collinsella sp.
CGGCAGCGTCAGATGTGTATAAGAGACAGCCTCGGATATCTACTCGCTGGGCGTCGTGATGTATGAGTGCGCCACCGGCCGCGTTCCCTTTGACGGTGACGACGCCATCTCGGTCGCACTCAAACAGGTCAACGAGCTGCCTATTCCGCCGAGCCAGATCAACTCCGGTGTCGACGCCGACCTTGAGCGCATCATCCTCAAGTGCATGGAGAAGGACCCGGCAAACCGCTTCCAGACCGCCGACGAGCTGCGTCAGGTGCTCAACAGCTACCTGTCGGGCCGTGCCGTCAACGTCTCGGAGCCCACGCGCATCATCGGTGCCCCCGGTGAGCTGGGCGCCACCAAGACTCGCGAGCTTTCCGATCAGACGCGCGCCATGGTGCGTCCCGTCTCGGGCGTGAGCGGCCAGAATACCGCCCGTAGCTCGGTTTCGGGCTCCACCGGCTCCTACGAGGTCGAAGAGCCCAAATCCAACAAGAACAAGATCATCGCCGCCGTGGTGGCAGCGGTTGCCGTCATCGGCATCGTGGTGGCCTTTGCCACAGGACTCTTTGGCGGCGAGCAGGTCACCGTGCCCGATGTGCTGGGCAAGGACCAGCAGACTGCCGTCGAGCTGATCAAGGAAGCCGGCCTCGAGGTCGGCACCATCGACCAAAGCTACAACGACGATGTCGACGAGGGCAAGGTCGCCGAGCAGACACCCAACGGCAACACCAAGAAGGCCAAGGGCACCAAGGTGAACCTAGTAATCTCCAAGGGCCCCAAGCCCTCCGAGAAGGTTGAGGTTCCCCAGCTTGTCGGCCTGACCAAGGACCAGGCAGAAGCCGCGCTGGCAAGCGTTGGCCTGAAGGGCAACGCCTCCGAGGAGGCCAACGAGGCCGATGAGGGCCAGGTCTTTGAGCAGGGCACCGAAGCCGGTAAGGAAGTCGCGAAGGGCACGACCATCTCGTACAAGGTCTCGAGCGGCCCGGATACCACGTCCGTCCCCGACCTGACCGACATGACCGAGGCCCAGGCGCGCAACGCCCTCGATATGGCAGGCTTTGGCGTCGACGTGAGCTACCAGGAGAACGACTCGGTTACCGAGGGCACCGTGATCAGCTGGAACCCCAGCGGCAAGCAGAAGCCCGGCGCCACGATTACCGTCGTCATTGCCAAGAAGTCCGGCAAGGCCACTGTCCCGGGCAACCTGTACGGCAAGAGCATTTCCGCCGCCGTTACCGCGCTCAACAACGCCGGTTTCTATAACATCGGCTTCTGTGACCAGAACGGCAATCCCGTGAGCGGTAACGAGGATGCCACCGTTACGGGCGTCTCCCCCACCGGCAAGCAGTCTACCGACAGCACGATCACGCTGACGGTCGCACTTTCTGGCTCGGGTTCGGGCTCTGGCTCGGGCACGGGTGACGATTCCGGTACGACCAACTAGTCGCCACCCCACCGCTCATCACGGCTCTCGCCGCAAACATATTCGCTCACAGGCGCCCGCTTGCTCCCCCAGCAAGTGGGCGCTTCGTTTTTGACATGGCATGAACCAGAAGAGCCCGGCACCGTAGCGGTACCGGGCTCGATATTCTTCTGGTGCCCCCGGGCGGATTCGAACCGTCGACACCCGCTTTAGGAGAGCGGTGCTCTATCCCCTGAGCTACGGAGGCATGTTGTACTAGTGTAGCAGATTTACTGCATTGCCATACGTCGCATGACCAGACTTCGAAGTTGCGGTGGATTAGTTCCTGTCCGAAGCATCTAAAGCCGTATTTAAGAACTATTTCACCGCAACTTATGAGGAGCTAGTTGCCTTTGTGGAAAAGGTTTTTGATAACGGAGGGGATGCTCTTGGCGCCCTTGGCCGTCACATCGATAAAGTCGGGCGAACGCACGAGCTTATCCTCGTCGACGTACTTGCGGACCGCGCGAAGCGTCTCTTTGTCGTCGCGCGTCGAAAACGTAAAGTGACCGTTGTCCTTGGTGAAGATGGCAAAACGCGTAATCTTCTTGGTGCCGCGCAAAACCTCGGCGGCAATATAGTCGACCTCGTCCCACGGGATTTGAATATAATCCTCGGGATTGCGCTCGTTATAGTACTCAAACGCCTTATTGCCCACCATCACGTTACCGTGGCTGGTAAGCCCCATCAGGCAGGTTGCCGGCGTTGCCAGATCGACCGTGCTGTTCTGAGATTGCGCCATACGCGCCTCGCCCTCCAATAAAAACAATCGGACCGCATCCAGTGTACCCACCGGGTGCGGTCCGTTTCAATGGCTCAAAAGCCCTTACCTAGCAACTCTCGGTCTTAAGCCGAAGCGTGCTTACATGAAGCCGCAGAAGCGACCGATGATGCCGACGGCGAAGAGAGCCAGGATGATGACGATCGGGCTGACCTTCTTCTTGAGGAGCTTGCAGACCAGCAGGGTCAGGCACACGGCGGCAAGGCCGGGGATGAGCTGATCGAGGTTGGCCTGAAGCGTGGTGACCTTCATCTGATCAAGGGCGGTAGCACCGACGGAGTTGTACATCGTCAGCGCTTCCTTGATACCCTCGGAACCGGAGGGCAGGCTAGCCCAGTCGATAAAGGCGCCAGCAGACTGCTTGACCGTGGAGACGATCGGGGTGAAGGAAATGGACACCCAGCGCTCGACCAGGGCGCCGATGATGAACATACCCAGGATGGAAGCGCCCTCGGTGACCTTGCCCATCAGACCACCGGAGAGGTCCTTGGCGATGGAGGAGCCGACCTTGTAGCCAAACTCCTGCGTGTACCACAGGAAAGCGTAACGGATGATGTTCCACGCGAAGAAGAACAGCAGCGGACCGACGATGCTGCCGGACATGGCCAGGGAAGCGCCCAGAGCGCCCAGAATCGGGCGAAGGGTGAACCAGAAGACGGGGTCACCGACGCCGGCGAGCGGGCCCATCATACCGACCTTGACGCCCTGGATGGCGACATCATCGATCGGAGCACCGTTGGCGCGCTCCTCCTCGAGGGCGAGGGTAACGCCAATGACGGGGGCGGAAACATAGGGGTGGGTGTTATAGAACTCCAGGTGGCGCTTAAGAGCGGCAATCTGGTCATCCTTGCTGGTGTAGAGCCTCTTGATCGCAGGGATCATTGCGAAGCACCAGCCGCCGTTCTGCATACGCTCGTAGTTCCACGAGCCCTGAAGGAACTGATGACGGAAGCAAACCTTCTTGCGGTCAGCCTTGGTGAGCTGAATCTTGTTCTCTGCCATATGTATCACTCCCCTCCTACTCGTAATCGTTCAGAATGTCGCCGAGCGGGTCGCCGGAGCCACCGCCCATGCCGCCACCCTGCTTGGCCAGATCCTTAAGGCCAAGGTAGATGAGGGCAAGGGAGATGCCGATGAGACCAAGGGCGATCAGCGTGAGCTGAGGGATGGCAGCAAGGACAAAGCCGAGGACGAAGAACGGCCAGGTCTCCTTGGTGGCCATCATGTTGATGACCATGGCGTAACCGACGGAAGCGACCATGCCGCCGCCGACAGCCATGCCGCCGGACAGCCAGTCGGGCATAGCGTTAAGCGCGTTGGTAACGGCCTCGGCCGGGATGACGCACAGAAGCACTGCCGGGATGGCGATACGAAGGCCCTGCATGAGGATGGCAGCATACTGCCAGCGCTCGATGCCGGAGAAGTCGCCCTTCTCGGCGCAACCGTCCATGGCGTGAGCGATAGCGGTAGCAATGGTACGGCAGATCATGGTCAGGAACAGACCAGCGACCGACAGCGGGACGGCGACGGCGATAGCGGTGGTAACGGCCTTGGCCGAATCGGTGGCGCCACCGTTGAGGGCGAGCACCATGATGATCGAAGAAGCGACCGAGGCCAGAGCGGCGTCAGGCGCGACAGCGGCGCCGACGTTAGCCCAGCCAAGGGCCATCATCTGGAGCGAACCGCCCAGGAGGATGCCCTCCTGAAGGTGACCGGTTACGAGACCGATAAGCGTGCATGCCACGAGCGGCTGATGGAACTGGAACTCATCCAGAATGCCTTCCATACCGGCAAGCAACGCGACAATCGCAACAAGCAGAATAGTGATTGCAGACATGTATCGGACCCTCCTTTACTATGCTTGAGCGGCCAGTTCGGCCTTAGCTTTCTTCAACATGGCGTCGAGATCCTCGGAGGAATCCGAAGGAACCTTGCGGACCTCGAACTTGACGCCCTTGGCCTTGAGGGCCTCGAGAGTCTTGACATCGTCATCGCCCATAGCGACGGCGTTGGTGACGACGACCTTGCCCTTGGAGTGAGCCATGGAGCCGATGTTGACTTCCTTGATGTCGACGCCGGCCTCGATGGCCTTGAGCAGATCCTGCGGGTTCTCAAAGAGCAGCATGGCCTTGGTGTCACCAAAGCGCGTGTCCTTGACGACCTCGGCCATCTTCTTGATGGGCACGACGTTGGCATGGACTCCCGGAGGGGCAGCCTGCTCGATCATGGTCTTGCGGAGCTCGTCGTGAGCAACGCCGTCGGAAACCACGATGATGCGGTTGGGGTTGATCTGCTTGGTCCACGTGGTGGCCACCTGGCCATGAAGCAGACGGGTGTCGATACGGACGTGGGCGATCTTGATGTGCCCATCGCCGATGACCGTTCCCGGAGGGATGGCGCCTGCAGGAGCAGCGGCGGCCGCAGCCGGCTTCTTCTCCTCGGGCTCCAGAGACTCGGGCTTGACGCGCACGCCAGCCTTAGCCTCAGTCACGAGATGTTTTGCGATCGCATGTGCAGTGTTCTTTGCGTCAAAGCGCTGCGAATATGCCTCGATGAGCATAGGCAGGTTGACACCGGTGACGATAGCCCAGGAATCGTGGCCCTCGATGAGCCCGCTGATCTGGTTGAACGGCGTGCCGCCCCACAGATCAACGAGGAAGAGCACCTGCTCCTGGTCCTCGAAGGAAGCGACTGCTTCCTCGACCTTGGCACGGAAATCGTCGGGGCCCATGCTCGGCTCGAGCGAGACCACGGCAACAGACGGTTGATCGCCAAAGACCATCGAGCCCGTCTGCTTGATTCCAGCTGCCAAGTCCCCGTGGCTAGCAAGAACAATACTTACCATCACATAACCTCCTTTTTGTCTACGTATTTCCTACACGACATGAAAGGAGTATAGCTGTTTGGTTTGTGGAATTATAGCTAAATCCGCAAAAGGTTGGATTATTTGTTTAAACGTCTAGGTTTGTTACAAGTTGATTACGTTACTGCTTTTTGACTCATTACACGACAAGGCATCGCTCATCAAGCCATGCATTTTACAGATACAAGCAGGCTGTTCATTAATATCGATTTTAGGCAAGCGCGAATGCGCTTGTACTGCCGCTATTTTGTTTAAACAGACATGGCTTGACTTTTTTCGTGACTTATGGTCTATGAAACCACTCAAAATAGTTGCGGTGGAATAGTTCTTGTTTAAGAGCCAGAAGGCTGAATTTAGGAACTATTTCACCGCAACTTATAGGGAATCCTAGGCGATGTGGAGGGGGTTGGCGGCGTCGACGGCGTCGGGGACGTCGGAGAGGCCGTCAGGAGCAGCGTCTGCCGGATCCTCTTCGGGGGTCTCGATCTGTTTGATCATGACCTCTTGGCCCTGCAGCAGGTATGTCTCGCCGCTACCGCAATGGGGACAGGTCTTGCCGTGCTCGACCGTCGCGTAGTCGCAGCCGCACGCCTCGCAATGTGTCACGGCCTCGATGGGCTCCAAGATAAGCTCCGCGCCCTTGGTGATAGGCTTTTTATCTGCTGCCCAGCGCCAAGCGTCGAGCAGCAAGTCGGGAACGACGCCCGAGACCTCGCCCAACAGCAACGTTACGCTCGAAACGCGACGCACGCCATGAGCGCGCGCTACATTCTCGACATCGCGAATGATGTGGTAAACGATCCCCAATTCATGCACTTTTTCTTCCGCCGTTCCCGTTATGGCTACTTACTTGCGACCGAACTTAATCTTGATGGCGCGCTTGAGCGCGTACTTGCCCAGGCTTGGGAGCTTTTGCTCGTATTTGACCATCGTGGAGCACTCGGGGCGGTCCCGATCCAGGTGGATGGCGTCGAACGCGCACTTGGTGGTGCACAGGCCGCAGCCGATGCACTTGTTGGGGTCGACGATCGAGGCGCCGCAGCCCAGGCAGCGGGCGGTCTCGGCGCGCACCTGTTCCTCGGTAAAGGTCTCAACATACTCGCTAAACGGCGCAGCCTTCTCGCGCTCGCGGTCCACATGCGCGACCTCGCGGCTCGCGTTGTCGTAGCCCTCGAGAACAACGTCGTCGCGGTCGAGCGCGGTATAGCGGCGCTGGTTGCGGCCGATGGTGAGCGTGGAGCCCGGCTGCACAAAGCGATGGATGGACACGGCGGCCTCGTGACCGGCGGCGATGGCATCGATGGCAAAGCTGGGGCCGGTATAGACGTCGCCGCCCACAAAGATGTCGAGTTCGGCGGTCTGGTAGGTCTGGGGATCGGCAAGGGCGCCCTGACCACGGCCAAGCTCCACCTTGGAGCCAGCCAGCAGGTCGCCCCACACAATGGACTGGCCAATCGACATGACGACACGGTCGGCATCGACACGGCGCAGATCGCTCTCGTCGTACTCAGGCGCAAAACGGCCCTCGTCGTCAAAGACACGCGTGCAGCGCTTGAAGGTGATACCGCACACATGACCGGCCTCGTCTAGGTGAATCTCCTTGGGGCCCCAGCCGCAGCTGATGTGAGCGCCGTCCTCAACGGCCTCGCGACGCTCCTCCTCGCTGGCGGGCATCTGGGCCTCGCTCTCCAGGCAGAACATCTCAACGTGCTCGGAACCCAGACGGCAGGCGTTGCGGGCAACGTCGATGGCCACGTTGCCGCCGCCCACCACGATGGTGCGGCCGGGCAGCGCGTCGATCTTGCCACTGTTGACCTCGCGCAAAAAGTCGACGGCTACGGTCACGTCCTCGGCATCCTCGCCCGGAATACCGGCAAGGCGACCGCCCTGGCAGCCGATGGCCACGTAAAAGGCCTTAAAGCCCTGCGCGCGCAGCTCGTCGAGCGTCACATCGCGACCGACCTCAACGCCATAGCGGAACTCAGCACCCATCAGGTGAATGATCTCGACCTCGGCCTCGATAACATCCTTCTGCAGCTTAAAGCTGGGAATGCCGTAGGTGAGCATGCCGCCCGGGCGCTCGTTTTTCTCGAAGACGACGGGCTTGTAGCCCTTCTCGGCCAGGTAGAAAGCGCAGGACAGGCCGGCCGGACCGGCGCCGATGATGGCGATCTTCTGATCGAAGCCGCCGGCACGCGTCGGGGTCACCACAGGCGGGACATAGCGGGTCGCGGCATCCAGATCGCGCTGAGCGATAAACTTCTTGACCTCGTCGATGGCCACGGCAGCGTCTACACGGCCGCGGGTACAGGAATCCTCACAGCGGCGGTTGCACACACGGCCGCAGATAGCGGGCAGCGGGTTCTCGCGCTTGATGAGCGCCAGAGCCTCGTCGTAGCGGCCCTGCGCCGCAAGCTTTAAGTAGCCCTGAACGGCGACATGCGCAGGGCACGCCGTCTTGCAGGGCGCAGTGCCGGACTCATGCGTCTCGATGCGGTTGTCGTTGCGGTAGTTGGGCGACCACTTGGTGTGATCCCACTTGGTGGCATCGGGCAGCTCCTGGCGCGGATACTCGGGCACCTGTCCGCCCGTCTTTTTGCTGCAGAGCTTCTGGCCCAGCTTGGCGGCACCGGCCGGGCACACCTCCTGTCTCTTATACACATCTCCGAGCCCACGAGACTCGGCATGATCTCGTATGCC
>URVF01000073.1 GCA_900551185.1 uncultured Collinsella sp.
TTTTTTTTCAAGCAGAAGACGGCATACGAGATCTTGCCTAGTCTCGTGGGCTCGGGCGATGTGGAGATGACGGTTCCGAACTCTACGGGCTTTAAGGCGAGCCTCACCTTGGGCAGTGGCGACTTCGAGAGCGATTTCCTTCCGCTTGGGTACGACGGCGATACCATTTTGAATCTTGAATTCGATAACGGGGATAAGTCTGCTGTGTATAGTTTTGAAGTCGATTCGGGCGACATGTCGTTTGATTCGGAGTAGTGAGGCAGACAAAAGCCTAGGCGAAGATATAGACGCGCTCTTTGATGAAGGCGCCGAAGCCGAGATCGGCTCCGGCGCCTTTGCCTTTACAATGGGGACATGGAACAGATTATCTTGAACATACTCGAGGCCCTGCGTCGCGGCGAGACCGTGGACGACAAAGCGCTCGTCAAACTGATACATGCCGAGGCGCGCCGTGAGGGTGCCGACAAACGCGATTTGGCCAAGCGCCGTCTGCTGCCGTTCTACCAGCGGGTTAAACGTGAGGAGCCGGTTCGGTGGGCTGCGTGGAATGTCGATTCCGATCTGGAGCGTCAACTGCTGCAGGTCCTGCGTATGAAGCCGCGCCGAACGGCCTCGGGCGTGGCGACCATTACCGTCATTACCAAGCCCTGGCCATGCTCGGGCGATTGCCTGTTTTGCCCCAACGATCTGCGCATGCCCAAGAGCTATCTGCACGCCGAGCCGGCATGCGCCCGTGCGGAGCAAAATTGCTTTGACCCGTATCTGCAGGTGAGCGCCCGTTTGACGGCGCTTTCGCAGATGGGGCATGCGACCGATAAGATCGAGCTCATTGTGCTTGGCGGTACCTGGAGCGACTATCCGGAAGGCTATCAGACATGGTTTATGTCGGAGCTCTTCCGCGCGCTCAATGACGATGCCGTCGCCGGCGTGGCGGCCAACCCCATGTTGGCACGTCCGGGCATCAGCCGTGCCGAGGCGGGGCGTCTGCTCGATGACGCTCCCGCCGATGCCCTGCCGCCTGTGGTAGCAGAGCGCCGTGAGCGCTATCGGGCCGCCGGCATTGCGACAGACGAGGTCGAGCTTGCTGCCGGCGTTGCCGACGAGCAGGGGCGTGTGGATGCTGCCGTGGGCGGCTATAACCGTGCGGTGCGTCGTCTGTACGGTCCCGGTACGCCGTGGGGCGAGGTCACTGAGTGGCAGACGGCAACGATGGAGGAGCTCGAGCGTCAGCAGCGCATCAACGAGACGGCGAAGCATCGCGTGGTGGGACTCGTTATCGAGACGCGCCCCGATGCCGTAACGCCGCAGGCGCTTACGCTCATCCGCCGCCTGGGCTGCACCAAGATCCAGATGGGTATCCAGAGCCTCGACCAGCACCTGCTCGATATCAACGAGCGTCGCATTTCGGTGGCGCAGATTGAACGGGCGTTTTCGCTTGCGCGCCTGTTTGGCTTTAAGATCCACGCGCATTTTATGCTTAACTTGCTGGGCGCCGCGCCCGAGGGGGACAAGCTCGACTACGAACACTTTATGACCGAGGGCGCCTTTATGCCCGACGAGGTCAAGGTCTATCCATGTGCGCTCATCGAGGGCTCGCGTCTGGTGGGCTGCTATGAGCGCGGCGAGTGGCGTCCCTATACCGAGGAAGAGCTGCTCGATGTGCTGGCCGACGACATCGTGGTGACGCCGGCGTTCTGCCGTATCAGTCGCATGATCCGCGACTTTAGTTCCGACGACATTATGGTGGGCAACAAGAAACCCAACCTGCGTCAGCTCGTTGAGAACCGCCTAGCTGCGCGGGGTGACGGTGCGACGGTGCGCGAGATTCGCTATCGCGAGATCAGCACGGCGGGCGCCGACTTGGATGAGCTGACCCTTGACGAGGAGGTGGCGTACGAGACGCCGGTGACGCACGAGCGCTTTTTGCAGTGGGTGACGCCGCAGGGCAAGATCGCGGGCTTTTTGCGGTTGTCGCTGCCCGACCATTCGTTTGTTGCCGCGCATGCGGACGAGTTGCCGACGACGCCGGACGAGGCGATGATTCGCGAGGTGCACGTGTATGGCATGGCGGCACGCGTGGGCGACCAGGGCCAGGCGGCGCAGCATCACGGGTTGGGGCGTTTGCTCGTAGAGCGTGCGTGCGAGATTGCCCGGGATGCGGGTTATACGCGCATCAACGTGATCAGCGCGATTGGTACGCGCGAGTACTATCGCCATTTGGGTTTTTACGATCATGGACTCTATCTGCAAAAGGAGCTCTAGATGAACAAGCCGAGTGTTTCTGCTGGCGTCGTTGCCGGCGTTGCCCTGGGAGCCGCGGCACTTGGTGCGGCCGCCGTCGCTGTTCGTGCTGCCTGTCTGCAGGTTGCGCGAACCCGCAATGGGTTGGCGCGTGTGAAGCGCGTGCACGATGGGGACGGCGATGAGATTCGCGTGTTGGTGCAAGGCAGCGTCTACCAAAGCGCAAGCTACGTCGGTGAGCGTTGGGCGGAGCCCGTCTTTGCGTACTATCGTGCGTTTGACGACGTGTTTGAGTCCGAGGATGCGATGCGCGATGCTTATGGTCACGGCATCAACCGCATGCTTGTGCTGGGTGGCGGCGGGTTTGCCTATCCCAAGTTTGCGCTGATGTCGCACGAGGGCTTGCGCATGGACGTCAACGAGTATGACGGAGAGATTACGCGCCTGGCGCGCCGCTGGTTCTACCAAGACGAGCTGGAGCGCGCGGCGGGCGATCGCCTGCGGGTGATAACCGCTGAGGCTCGCTCGTATCTGGGTGTGACGAGCGTGGGCCATCGTCGCTACGACGTGGTCGTGAGCGATTGCTTTGGCGGTGCCGAGCCCGTACGCGAGCTGGCGACGGTTGAGGCATTGCGTTTGGTGCGGGGCAGCCTAAATGTCGGTGGCGTCTACGTTGCCAATATCGTGAGTGCAAACGAGGGGAGCGATGTGACGTTCCTGCGCGACTGTGCCGCCACGGCGCTTGAGGTGTTCGACCATGCTTGGGTGGTCCCATGTGGCGATGCAGAGTTCGGCGGCGAGGAGAATTATCTGCTCATCGCCAGCGACGGCGACTACGCCTTTGCCGAAGCTGTGCCCTTCGACACCGACTTCCTCGGTACCGTCCTTCACGACAAGTAAGTCTCCCCGTCCCAAAAAAGACTGGTCTTAGGCGTGGTCGCGCCAGCTGAGGACGCGCTGCTTCATACCCTCGATGTCGAGCACGCCTTCGGCAAAGCCTTTGCGCACGAGCTCTTCGGGAACAAACTCGTCGTAGCGGTCAAAGTAAGGCACCTCGCCGGGATAGACGAGCTCGATGGGATCGAAGTCCTTCTCGGCCTCGGCGGCGAGCACCTCAAAGAACGTCTCCTCGTCGGCCTTCATCTTAAACTGCATAAAGTACGGACGTGACGGGTCGAGTCCGCGAAGGCCCAGTTCAGCGGCACACTTAATCTTGAGCATGCGCTCGAGCGCCAAAAAGGCGTAGCTGCCCAGCCAGGGGAAGAGCACCCAGGTGTCGCCACCCAGGTTGATGAGCGGCTTAGTTCCCGCGCCCGAAAGCTTGACCGTATGACGAGCCTGCGCTAAGCGGGCCCGTGCGTTACCCATGAGGTACGGATATGTCGCGTGCTCGTTGAGCGCCTTGCGCATGCGCTCGAGTACGTGTGTATTGATGTCGCCGGGGCAGTCGCCAAAGTAGGCCGGTACCCGGCCCTTGACCTGCGTGGCAAAGACAGTGTGACGCTTCCAGTCCACTTCCTCGACAATCCAGCAGTGTCCGGCGATGGCGATGCGCTCACCGGGCGGGGGCGGATTAACAATCGTGCCCAGCTCGGCCGATTCGCTGCGAACGGTGAACTCCTCGTTTTCCTGGAACACAGCGTAGAACTTAAAGTTGTTGATGATGCGCTCGCCCGCGAGACCCACGATGAGCCCGCCACCTTCGGTGACCTGGATATGGTCGATCTTAATGAGGTGACGTAGCAGCACACGGTAATCGTCTGCCGAGACACGGTGGAAATAACTGAGCGTGAGCACGCGCTGGGCTAGTTCGGCCGGCGTGAGCTCGCCGGTGCTGGCGAGGGTCGACATAGTCTGGTGATAGAGCAGGCTGTAGGGGAGTCGATCGAGCTCGGGCGGCTCGACCCACTTTTCCTCGCGATAGAGTTGTACGAGCGCGATACCCTGCAGGAGCTTCCAGGGAATGGTTTCGGGCATCATCGTGCGCGGCTCGGGTTCTTCCTCGCGCATGACAAACCACATCTCGGGCGGAAGGTCGCGACGGCCTGTGCGCCCCATGCGCTGCAAAAAGGAGCTGACGGTAAACGGCGCGTCAATCTGGAAGGCGCGCTCCAGGCGGCCGATATCGATACCGAGCTCCAGCGTAGAGGTGGTGACGGTTGTCTGCGCCTGCTCCTCGTCGCGCATGAGCTCCTCGGCCGTCTCGCGCAGCGATGCCGAAAGGTTGCCGTGATGGATTAGAAAGCGGTCGGGCTCGTGTCGACTTTCGCAGTAGCTGCGCAGCATGGAGCACAGGGCCTCTGCCTCCTCGCGCGAGTTGGCAAAGACCAGGCACTTGCGGCCGCGCGTATGCTCAAAGATATAGCCCATACCGGGGTCGGCGTTGTCGGGCGCCGTGTCGGTGGGGTTGAGAAGCGCCTGCTCGGTCGCTCGTGGGATGTCGACTTCGCCCTCGGGGGCCGAGGAAGTGCGACGGTCTTTGGGAGCGGCCTTGCCCCGTGCCCGCTCACGACGTTGACGGCGCTCCTCTTGTGCGAGCTGCCCGCTGTGACGCATGTCTTGGGCGCCGGCGGGCAGTGCCGTGGGCGCCACCGCCTCGATGCGCTCGCATGCGAGCACTTCGGCTTCCTGCGGACCTGTACTCGCGAATCCTCGCTGCTGCGCCTGGGGACCCGAGTTGTAGAAGTGCTCCATGGAGATGCGCCACACGCGGCGCGGCTCCTCAAAGCGGGGGATGACGCAGTTGCGCCCCGTCCCCTGCGACAGGAAGGCGCCCGTGCGCTCGGGGTCGCCGATGGTTGCCGACAGACCGATGCGGCGGGGCTGCACGCCTGCCATGCGCGAGAGCCGCTCGATAAGGCAGAGCGTCTGCCCGCCGCGGTCGCCGCGCATGAGCGAATGGACTTCGTCGATAACCACATAGCGCAGGTCGCAGAACATACGAGGGATCGCCATGTGCTTATGGATCAGGAGCGCCTCGAGTGACTCGGGCGTAATCTGCAAGATGCCGCTCGGTTTTTTGATGAGCTTAGCCTTGTGCGACTGCGAGACATCGCCATGCCAGTGCCAGACAGGGATATCGGCTTCTTCGCACAGATCGTTGAGGCGGACGAATTGGTCATTGATGAGCGCCTTGAGGGGGCCAATGTAGAGGGCGCCCACGCTTGCGGGCGGGTTCTCCCAAAACTCGGTCAGGATGGGAAAGAAGGCTGCCTCGGTTTTGCCAGATGCCGTGGAGGCCGTCAGGAGCACATTGTCTTGCGTGTTGAAGATGGCATCTGCCGCCGCAACCTGGATGGAGCGCAGGCTCTCCCAATCGTGGGAGTAGATGAAGTCTTGGATAAACGGGGCGTAGCGGTCAAAGGCGTTCACGAGGCCTCCTTTCAAAAGCGAATCTCTCAACGCGGCGGGCAGTGGCTTGCTGCATTACCGCTTCAACGTTTGCCCAGATAAAACCTGCCAAAATAAACCTATCCCTTTTTGGCAGGTTAGATGGTGAATTCGGCGAAGTTACGGTCGCCGCCTGCGGTGCCGGTGTCGCCTGTTGCTGCTGCCGGCGCCAGCGCGTCGCCGCCGACGCTTTGCAGCAGCTCGGCTACGTTGGCGTCGGGGTTCTGGCATAGGATGTCGAGCAGCTCGATAAAGTCGCGAATGACTTCACGCGGCGTCAGATGTGTGTCGGCTCCCACACGACCGAACTCGATCTTGAGGAAGTCCACCAAGTCGTTCTCGGTAAGCGTGGGCGTCCAGCCAAAGTAGCCGGCGTGAATTTGCATGAGTTTTTCGATCAGCACCAGCAGCTCCTCGTAGGTGAGTGGCTGCAGACGGATGATGGGCGCGAGCATGTCCTTAAGGTCCTCGCGTGCAAAGCGGCCTTGAGCGAGTCGGCTGCGCAGGGCCTCGTAGGAGAACACGCCGCGGCGGCGGTCTTCGATGGAGGTTGGCGTGCCGCCCATGATCATGCCCAGGTACTGCGCCTTGCCCTGGAGTGTGTCGTTGTACATGGTCAGGATTTTCTCGTAGTTGTACTGGCGCGTGATGGCGTTGGGAATCTTATACAGATTCACGAGCTCGTCGATGAGCACCAACATACCCTTGTAGCCGCTGCAGACCAAAAAGCGTGCAATGAGCTTAACGTAGTCGTACCAGTCGTCATCGCTGATGATGGTCGAGGAGCCCAGCTCAGCGCGTGCCTCACTCTTGGTGCGGTATTCGCCGCGAATCCATTTGGTCACGCGGCTCATAGCTTCTTCGTCGCCCTCAGATACGGCCGCGCGGTAGCGGTGGAGCATGCGGGTGAAGTCGAAGCCGTGGACCATTTCCTCGAGCGGGGCCAGTTGGGCATTGACGGCAGACTCGTCGGCGTCGGCACAGGAGGCGACCCAGCGATCGAGGATTAGGTTGAGCGCACCGCCCTCGGGGCGCGTTTTAGTCGATATGTTACGGATGAGCTCACGGTAGGTGGCAAGGCCCTGTCCCTGGCCGCCCTGCAGGCGGCGCTCAGGGGATAGGTCGGCATCGGCGACGACGAATCCCTTGCCCATGGCGTGCGTGCGGATGGTCTGGAGCAAAAAGCTCTTGCCGGCTCCGTAGCGACCGACCAGAAAGCGGAAGCTTGCGCCACCGTCGGCAATGAGACTCAGATCGGTGAGCAGGGCGCGGATCTCGACCTCGCGCCCTACGGTGATGTAAGGAAGGCCGATGCGCGGGACCACGCCGCCCTTGAGCGAGTTGAGAATGACGGCAGCGACGCGCTTGGGCACGCGGGGTGCTGCGGATGCGGTATCACTCATGGTCTAGGTATCCTCTCACGTCTGCTTCGTAGTCCTCAATAATCTGCGGCCCTGCCGCGCTAAATTCAATTACGGTGTCGCCCACCAGGTCAAAGAGCGCCTCGTTGATGGTATCGACGAGCATGTCCTCGCTCTGCCCCGATTGCACTACCGCCGATTCCGCCTGTACTGCGTTGTGCTCGAGCAGTGCGCTGAGATAGGCGTTTGCGGCAGGCGCGAGTTCGTTTGTGGCGTCAGCGGGCGCAGCAGCTGCGAACGCGGGCGTCGGCGCAAGAAGCGGTGCCACGACACCAAACTGTTCGGTGGATATGGTCGGCTCGTCGGTCAAGTCCTGCCGAATGGGTGCCACGACCGGTTCGACAATCGCGTCGGCTACGGGCTCGGCTTCCGGTTGCCCTGAGCCCGCTGCCTCGGCTTCTGCGGATGCGTCGTCCTCGCGCTCTTCGTCGATCAAAAGCGCTTCGCGCGTTTGCGCGGCGGCGCTCCGGATATGCCCCAGCTGGCTCAAAT
>URVF01000074.1 GCA_900551185.1 uncultured Collinsella sp.
GTATTCCACGAGCTGCGCCTCGTTAGCGGAGCTCACATCGCGCCCGTCCACCGTCACGGTGCCGGAAGTCGCCGTATCCATGCCGCCCAGAATGTTGAGCGCCGTGGTCTTGCCGGCACCCGAAGCACCCAAAATGATGGCGAGCTCGCCGCGCTCGACCGTAAAGCTCGCGCCGTCGAGTGCGTGAATGCGGGCGTCGCCCTCGCCGTATGCCTTGATGACGTCTTTGAATTCGATATAAGCCATCGATCGGTTCCCATCTGGTCGGATAACTCTTTAGTATTACCCATTTCGCACCGACTAAAAAGGGACAGGTTTATTTTGGCAGGTTCTATATGGGGAAACGGCAGCTATAGATGAGGCGCCGGGGAGGCAGAGAAATCATCGATGGGGTCAGGCCGACCGCCAAACACAACGCACGCATCTCAATCTGTCAGCCAAATCATTCGAACAGCTGTTCGTTTCTATGATATGATTCCGCTATCTAAGCAGGCCAATACGCAGAAAGGCGGCCAACATGGCGTTCGACTTTAAGAAGGAATGCAAGGAGCTCTACAGACCTGCAAGCAAGCCGAGTATCATAACTGTCCCGCCTATGAGCTACGTTGCCGTTCGCGGAAAGGGCGACCCAAATACCGAAGGTGGCGAGTATCAAAATGCCCTGCCGCTGCTTTACGGCATCGCCTATACCGTCAAGATGTCAAAGAAAGGCTCAAGGAGTATCGAGGGCTATTTCGACTTTGTGGTACCGCCGCTCGAGGGCTTCTGGTGGCAAGACTCCCCGAGCGGCGACATCGATTATGTACGCAAGGACGATTTCAACTTTATCTCGTGCATCCGCCTGCCCGATTTCGTCACTCAGGATGACTTTGACTGGGCGGTCGCGGAAGCCACGGCCAAAAAGAAACTGGACTTTTCTGCCGTCGAGCTGCTTAAAGTTGACGAGGGTCTCTGCGTTCAATGCATGCATACCGGACCCTACGACAGCGAGCCGGCAACCGTAGACGCCATGCATGAATATGCGACCGAGCAGGGCTATGTCCCCGACTTCTCAGACACCCGTTTACATCACGAAATCTATCTTTCCGATCCACGCAAGTGTGCGCCGGAGAAACTTAAGACTGTGGTTCGTCATCCTATCAAGCGCGCTGAATAGCGTGGAGCGTCATTTCACGCGCTGGGTTTTAAGCCAGCCAACCAGCCGCCTCCTAGGCTGTCAAGCAATTATCTTGACGCGGCCCGTCGCATCTTATAAGTTTGTTTTGCTAAAGCTGGAAAGCCTCTCAACGATGCGCAACTCCAGCTCTTTTTCTATCAAGAGGCTTAATGAAATACCAGAAGTCGCGGATATCCATCAACGAACAAATAGCACTATTGACAGAAAACAAGGGTCTTAAGTGCTCTGATCAAAGCGAACTCGAGCGAGCTTTGGTCGAAGCCAACCACTACAGACTGTCGGCCTACTGGTTTCCCTACAAAACCAAATGCAAGTCCGGGATTACCATCTTTCGCGAAGGCACAACATTCGAAACCATCATCTACACGTATGAATTTGACCGAGCCCTCCGGCAGTTAATGTTTGATGCGGTCGGCAGTGCGGTCGGCAGAATTGAGATCTACCTCAGAAGCAGAATTGCCTATCTTGCCTCTGAGGAACGCGGGCCTTTCTGTTACCCAGATGTCGCCATAACGAGGCTCAACTCGGCATGCCCGTCGAGCTCTGCGCCGCACTGGGCTACGCAGCCGTCTTTGGCAGCGCCACCAATACACTGCTCGCACCCATCCTTATTGGCTGCGAAGTCTTCGGCTTTGGTAACTTGCCGATGTTCTTTATTGTCTGCGTCGTGGCTTACCTGTTCAACATGGATAAATCGATCTACGCCCTGCAGGAGCGGGCGTAGATCGATGTCCAGGCAGGCGGTCTCAACCGGAAACGGCGTCCCACTCTGAGGCTGTATTCCGGGACACGGTTTCCGCTTGAGACGCCATTCGGAAAGCGCATCCCGTTCTTTCACGGCATCTTGGCTATGTAAAGTGTTCGGGCACTACTCTTCGTAGGCGCCCTCAAGCCGAAGCAGCCACTCCTTGCGGTCGAGACCGCCGGCATATCCATTGAGCGACCCGTCGGCCGCCACCACGCGATGGCACGGCACGATAATCGAAATGGGATTACGCGCAACCGCAGCCCCCACCGCACGAGGAGACACAACGGGATCCTCGTTCCCCGGCACCCGATGGCGGGCGGCAACACGCTGGGCGATCTCACCATACGTGGCGACCTCGCCACGCGGAATAGAAAGCAGTTCGTACCAGACTTCACGCTGAAACGCCGTACCAATCATATGCAACGGCGGCGTAAACCGAGGTTCCTGCCCTGCAAAATAAGCATTCAGCCAAGCCCAGGAACGCTCAAGCACCGAAGAGGCCGCGCCATTTGTCGGACTCACCGACGACATGCCACCAATACCTGAAACCGCATCGGCACCTTCGATATGCTCGACATCTTCTTTGAGAAGCGTGGAGCCAAAATGCTCCTGCCCCTCAAACCAAAGCCCTGTCAAACCGCGGCCATCAGCGGCAAGCAAGATTTCGCCCAAAGGCGAAGGAAACGTCGTCGTGACCACCAGCGGCTCCTTTCAAAACTCCGCAACATAATACCGCGAATTGTGCAGACAACCCCAATCGACCCCAAAGTCACCCAAGGCAGCAGGCGCGCAGCGCCGCAGCTGCCGCACGACCCCAAAGTCCCCGCAGGCAGCAGGCGCAACGCGCCGCAGCTGCCGGCCGCGCCCCACAGTCCCCAAAGGCGGCAGGCGCAAAGCGCCGAGGCCGCCGCCGGGACCAGGGCCCGCAACGGCCACGTGCCCCCGCATCAGCCCAGCGGCCTCAACCAACAACGGCCCCATCGCAGGCCGCTCGCAGCAGCGTCACCGCAGGCGGGGGCCGGGCTTAGTTTTCAGAACACTCCGCAGACCAGTGTGGCGCCTTGTCCGCGGCTCCGAAGGAGCAGGACAAGGCGCCACACATGGTCGAGGACGTTCTGAAAACTAAGCCCGGCCCCCGCCGGACAGGTCACACTACTCGCAGAGCAGCTTAGCGATCTGGACGGCGTTGGTTGCCGCGCCCTTACGGATTTGGTCGCCGCAGCACCAGAAGGTGATGCCGCGCGCGGCCTCGGGATTCGAGATGTCGCGGCGCACGCGGCCGACCCAGATCAGGTCCTGGTCGGAGGTATCCATCGGCATGGGGAAGCGATCGTGCGTATCCTCGGCGCTCATATCGTCAACCAGCTTGACGCCGGGAGCGGCAGCCAGCGCAGCACGGGCCTCCTCAACCGTAATATCACGCTCGAACTCGAGCGTAATGCTCTCGGAGTGCGAGCGCAGCACAGGCACGCGCACGCAGGTGCAGTTCACGCGCAGCTCGGGCAGGTGCATGATCTTGCGGCCCTCGTTTTGCAGCTTCATCTCCTCGGAGGTAAAGCCCTCCTCCTTGACGCCGCCAATCTGCGGAATCAGGTTGCTCGCCAGCTGGGCGGCGAAGGCGCGCGGCTCGGGAATCTCCTCGCCACGACCCAGGGCGGCAAGCTGCGCTTCGAGCTCGGCCATACCGGGAGCGCCGGCACCCGAAGCCGCCTGATACGTCGAGACGATCATACGCTTCACGCCGGCGAGCTGATGCAACGGCCATGTGGGAACCAGGCCGATGATGGTCGCACAGTTGGGGTTGGCGATAAGGCCGTGATGCCACTTAATATCGTCGGCATTGATCTCGGGCACGACCAGCGGCACCTCGGGATCCATGCGGAAGGCGTGGCTGTTGTCGACCACGACGGCGCCGCGCTTGACGGCCTCGGGCAGTAGCTCCTTCGCGATGTCGTCGCCGGCGGCTCCAAGCACAATGTCACAACCCTCAAAGGCCTCGGGACAAGCCTCTTCGATCACGATCTGCTCGCCGCGGAACTCGACGGTCTTGCCCGCAGAACGCGCGCTCGCCAGCAGCTTGAGCTTGCCAACCGGGAACTCCTGCTCGTTTAGGCACTCGAGCATCTGGGTGCCCACGGCTCCCGTCGCGCCCAAAATAGCAACCGTGTACTGTTTCATGCTTCCCCCTTTAAAGGTTATGGCTTTTGCCCGCACGCCGAGCAGGCCGATTATTGTTGCCAGTGTATACAAGAACGGGGCGGACACGAAACCCGCCCCGTCGAAACGAAACCGAAACGAAACGCCCCGCCGTAGATTTATGAGACATGTCCCAAAAAATCAACGGGATGGCAGCTACTTTTTGAGCGCGGCCAGGGCGGAATCGACCGGTGCGGGAGCCTCCAGATCGGAGACCTTCACAATGCCGTTTTCGTCGGAGAAGGCACGGTAAATGGTCTGAATCGCCAGGTCGAAGTCTTTCTCCTCGACACCGATAATGATATTGATCTCGTCGCAGCTCTGCGAAATCATACGCACGCTCACGCCGGCCTGGCCAAGCATGCCAAACAGATGGCCCGAGATACCTGCGCGGCCACGCAGGTTACGGCCGACGGTTGCGATGAGCGCCAGGCCCTCGACAACCTCGATCTCGAGCGGCTCGACCTCCTGCTGAATGTCGCCCACGAGCGAGTACAGCGAGTCGTGCACGTCCCGCTCCTGCACCACGGCGCCAAAGCGGTCGACGCCGGTGGGCATGTGCTCGACGGAAACGTCATAGCGCTCGAACACCGAAAGCGCACGACGCATAAAGCCAACACGGGGCTTGGTGCGGTCGCGGGCAACGTTGATGGCGACAAAACCGCGCTTGCCGGTCACACCGGTAATGATGGGCTCTGCCTCGCCCTCGTCAGCCGTCTCGCTAATGATGGTGCCGGGGTCCTGCGGCGCATTGGTGTTCTTGATGACCAGCGGAATACCCGCCTCGCGCACGGGGAACACGGCCTCCTCGTGCAGGACGCTTGCACCCATGTACGAAAGCTCGCGCAGCTCCTCGTAGGTAACGCGCGCAATGGGCTGAGCCTCCGGAACAATACGCGGATCGGCAGAATAGAAGCCCGAGACGTCGGTCCAGTTCTCGTACAGGTCGGCACCCAGGCACTTAGCCAAGATCGAGCCCGAGATATCGCCGCCGCCACGGTCGAGCAGCTTGATCTGGCCCTCACGCGTTGCGCCATAGAAGCCGGGCATAACAAAGCCGCCCTGCTGACCGTACTCCTGCACCAGCTCGGAGGTGCGATTCATGCTGAGCGTACCGTCGTGATGGAACGCCACAACCGTCGCGGCGTCCAGGAACGGCAGGCCCAGGTACTCGGCCATCAGGCGAGCGGTGAAGTACTCGCCGCGGCTCACGAGCTCCTCGGTAGAGTAGCCGCCCGAGCGGGCGCGCTCGGCAAAGGCCGCGAACTCCTCGCGGATGGGATAGGTGAGCTCCAGCTCGTCAGCGATATCAAAATAGCGCTGGCCAATGTCCTCGAGCAGTTCCTCGCACGACACGTGATACTTAACGTGCGCGTTAACCAGGTAGAGCAGGTCGGTCACCTTGGTGTCGCCCTTAAAGCGGCGGCCGCAGGCGGAAACCACCACAAAACGGCGGGCAGGGTCGGCATCGACGATGGCCTTGATCTTCTTAAAGTGTTCGGCGTCGGCGACCGACGAGCCGCCAAACTTGGCAATCTTAATCATGGGCTTGAGGTTACCTTTCTAAAAGCCTCTGCAAACCTGTTTTGCGCGCTCTGATACCATGGTTTCACCGATTGGGACCAAGGCATCCGAGGAGCAGTGTTATATGGGAACTTATCATAGTACACGAGGACGCACTTTATCGTGCTCAAGTAAGGTGGCAATCCGCACCGGCATCGCTCCCGACGGGGGTTTGTTTGTCTCGGACGAGCTCGGCACCCAGCAGGTCGATATCAGCTCGCTTGCAGATAAATCGTACTTTGAAATCGCTCAAGATGTGTTGGGAATGTTACTGAATGATTACACGGCCGAAGAAATTTCGGCGTGTGTCGACGAGGCATACCGCGGCACGTTTGCGAGTGAAGAGGTCACGCCGCTCGTCAAACTCGACGCCGCGCCGGGCGCCGACGCCCCTCAGACCTATGTGATGGAGCTCTTTGGCGGCCCCACGAGCGCCTTCAAGGACGTTGCTCTGCAGATGCTCCCCCGTCTGATGGCCCGCACTTCCGCCAAGGACGGCGGCGCCGAGCGCATCATGATCGTCACCGCCACGTCGGGCGACACGGGCAAGGCCGCACTCGCCGGCTTTGCCGACGCCCCGGGCACGGGCATCACCGTCTTTTATCCCGAGGGCAAGGTCAGCCGCGTCCAGAACCTGCAGATGTCCACGCAGGAGGGCGACAACGTCGCCGTCTGCGGCATCCGCGGCAACTTTGACGACGCCCAGAGTGCCGTCAAGCGCATCTTTGCCGATAAGGAGCTTGCCGAGCGTCTTGAAGCCGCCGGCACGGTGCTTTCGAGCGCCAACTCCATCAACGTCGGCCGCCTGGTGCCGCAGGTCGTCTACTACTTTGCCGCCTATGCACAGCTGCTGCGCGCCGGTGCCATCGAGGCCGGCGACGCCGTTGAGTTCTGCGTCCCGACCGGCAACTTTGGCGATATCCTGGCCGGCTACTACGCCAAGCGCATGGGTCTGCCCGTCGCCAAACTCGTCGTGGCCAGCGACAAGAACAACGTGCTCGCTGACTTCCTGACCACCGGCGTCTACGACCGCAACCGTCCGTTCTTCACGACCATCTCGCCGTCGATGGACATCCTCATCAGCTCTAACCTGGAGCGCATGCTGTACTTCCTGTCCGATGGCGACTGCGAGCTTGTTGCCGGCCTTATGGAGCGGCTGGCCCAGACTGGTCGCTACGAGGTTCCCGCCGACCTGCTGGCCAAGATCCAGAGCGTCTTTGGATGTGGTTGGGCCAGCGAGGACGAGGTCCGCGCTGCAATCAAGAGCTGTTGGGACGCGAACGGCTACGTGATCGACCCGCACACCGCTTGCGGCTATCACGTCTTTGAGCAGGTCGCCCCCGCCGAGGGCGCCAAGGCCCGCGTGCTACTTTCGACCGCCAGCCCCTACAAGTTCCCGCGCGCCTGCTGCGACGCTCTGGGCCTCGACGTTCCCGAGGATGATTTTGAGGCCATGGGTGTACTCGAGCAGGCCACCAATACGGTCGCCCCGACCCAGCTCGCCGAACTCGAGTCCAAGCCCATCCGCTTCGAAGACGTCTGCGACGTAGCCGACATGGCCAACTACGTAGAGTCTGCAGCAAAAAAGATGGCTACCAACTAAACCCCATATAAGGCGCCGGCGAAAGCCGGCGCACTTTCTTTTAATTTGGCTCCCCAGCGCGGTGAGGAGACGGCGTAGGTCGGTTTCACGCTTGCTCCGTCGCGAGTTCCGCACGAGCCGAAGGCCACTAAATGTGGCCTTCGTGCGAGCAGGACTGTCCGAGCAGCGGGGCAAGCGCTGTCTCTTATACACATCTCCGAGCCCACGAGACTAGGCATGATCTCG
>URVF01000075.1 GCA_900551185.1 uncultured Collinsella sp.
AGATCATGCCTAGTCTCGTGGGCTCGGAGATGTGTATAAGAGACAGATATAGGAAAGCAGCAGGCAGCACTTAACGAACGGCCAGGTGGCGTAGATGTTGCCGCGGCCGACGTGGCCCATGTCGGAGTAGAGCGCCTCGGCACCGGTGGTGGCGAGGAAGCAGCTGCCCAGAATCATGATGCCCGCGTGGTTGTTGGGGCTCAGCAAAAAGGCGATGCCGCGCACCGGGTTGAGGCACAGCAGCACGGCGGGGTGCTGGAAGACAAAGAACAGACCCGTGCCGCCCAGGAACAGGAACCACAGCGTCATGATGGGGCCAAAGGCGTGACCGATCTTGGCCGTACCGATGCGCTGTACCAAGAAGAGCACGATGATGATGGCGAGCGTAATGGCGACGACGCGACCCTGGTCATCGCCCAGCACGGCATGGACCGCCGGGATGGTGCGCAGGCCCTCGATGGCCGTGGTAACGGTAACGGCCGGCGTGAGGATGCCGTCGGCGAGCAGCGCGGCGCCACCCAGCATGGCGGGGATGATAAGCCACTTGCCGCAGCGCTTGACCAGGCTGTACAGGGCAAAGATGCCGCCCTCACCATGGTTATCGGCGCGCAGCGAGATGAGCACATACTTGATGGTGGTCAGCAACGTGACCGTCCACACGACAAGGGAGAGCGCGCCGAGCACGAACTCCTCCGTCACGCTTCCGATGCCGCCGTTGCCGGCGACGAGCGCCTTGGTTACATACATGGGGCTGGTGCCGATATCGCCGTACACCACGCCCAGCGTGACGAGCATCGCCGAGATGCTCACAGGAATCGCAGCGTGCGAGGCTGCCTCCTTGGCCTTTTGTTCCATAAGCCGGTTTCCTCCCAACTTTAATGTTCGAAGGAATTATAGGTAATCGGCCCATGTTTGAATGGCACTGTTTTCCCAGCTAGATAAACATTTATACGGCCTTTAAGCCACCTCGGCGATATGGAACGTGACAAAGGGACTGTCCCTTTGTCACATTCGTCATTTTCCAAGCCAATTTTTGAACCACCACTCCATGGAGCGGCTCATCTCGGCCATAAAGGGACTCGTGTGCTTGCGGGTATAGATGTCCACGACGCGCTCCCCCACCTCGCGGGCATGCGGACGGAACATCGCGTCCATCTCGGCCACCTGCGCGTCCATGGTCGCGGCATCGGCGCGGCAGTAGCGCTCCTCGTGCACCAGGTTCACCACGGGATGCGCAATGGCCGGACGCTCCTTACGGGGCGTGCCGATGATGAGCATCGACAGCGGCATGGTATAGGGCGGCAGATCGAGCAGCTCGGCAACTTCCTCGGCATTCTCGACGATATCGCCGATGTAGCAGCTCCCCAGCCCCAGGGCCTCGGCGGCAACCACGGCGTTTTGGGCGGCGATCACGGCATCCTGTGCCGCGATGGCAAAGTCGCCCAAACCCGGCGCGCGGCGGGGCGCCTTACCCGTGCGCTCTACAAACTCGGGCTCAAAGCAGCCCACGTGCTCAAACAGATCGATCCACTTGGCATAATCGACCACAAATATTAGTGCCCAGGGCGCCTTGGCGATCATGGGCTGGTGGTCACACAGGTCGGCCAGACGGTCCAGCGTAGCCTGCTCGCGAATGCTTACGATGGAATACATCATCATGGCGCCCGCCGACGGCGCGCGACTCGCCGCATGCAAAATTGCCGCCCGCTGCTCGTCGGTCACCGCCACGGGACGGTCGTCGTCATCGCGCGCGAAGGCACGCGTGGAGGAACGGTGCTCCAACGTGTCCAGCACCGCATTGCCCGTCGTCTCGACCGGATAGCCGCCCGCGTCCACGTCACCCGCACTCGTCATACAAGCCCGTTCGTTCATCGCCTCATCCTCGCCAATTCTTTAAGAAGCCTTTACGTTTCCGTGTAATTCCCGTCCATTATCGCGCAGGTCGCCACTACATTGCGCCACACCGCCACACGTGCGCGTTAATATGGCTGGTTGTTGTGCGCAGACACCAATTGCAGCGCATATTTAGGTAACAATCGGGTAAACCCCCGCTTTCGTAGGTTTTAAGTTTGTGAGGAGTCTCAGCATGTTCGCTGCCGCCATCTCGCTCGTCGGTCTTGCGGCGACCGTCTACCTTGTCTTGCGCGAGGCCAAGGCCATTCGCGCTCAGTCGGGCACCGTCACCAAGGGCGCCTTCGCCTGGAGCGTCACCTTTGGCCTGTTCCAGCTCTTTTTGACCGTCTGGGGCGCCATTGGCCTCGTCGCCCAAAACGAGCCGCTCGCCTTTGTGATGCTCATCCTGACCAACGCCATCCTCACCGGCTGCGCTTGGGCCAGCATCGCCCGCGACCGCATCGCACCGCGCGTCTTTGCGTTCGCTGCTACCGATGCCCCCGCCCCCACCGGCAAGCTTGCCCGCCTGCGCGGCGCCTTTGTGGGTAAACCGCTCGTCGCCGCCGTCCTGTGCCTGCTGCTCGCCGGCGTCTTTGCGCTGCTGGGCATGGAGGTCTCGTCCAACCACGACTTTACCTGGGCCTACCCCCTGTGCATCCTGCTCGAGTGGGCCATCATCACCACGCTCATGGTCGGCCTGTTCTTCCTGTTCCAGCGCCACGGCGCAGCTCCCGCGGTCCTGGCCTTTGCCCTCTTTGTCCTGGGCATTGCCGAGTTCTTCGTCATCACGTTTAAATCCATGCCCATCCAGCCGGGCGACCTTTCGGCCATCTCCACCGCCGCCGCGGTCGCCGGCACCGGCTACACCTTCTCGATCTCGCTGTTCTGCGTGCTGTCCATGGGCTTTACCGCCATCGCCATGCTGCTATGCGAGTACGCCGGCCTGGTCGCGCCGCATCGCCAGAAGGGCGCCGCCAACGCCAAGCGCATGCTGCTCACCAACCTGCTCGTCGCCGTGCTGTGCCTGGGCGGCGTGACCGCGCACGTCACGCTCATCGACTACTACAACACTCTCGGCATCACCGTCTACACCTGGCGCCCGCTCGAGAGCTACTGGCGCGAGGGCTACCTGCCCGCTTTCATTAGCGCAGCGCAGTCCATCAAGCCGCCCAAACCCGCCGACTACTCCGTCGACGATGCCAAGGCCACGCTCAAAAAGTACGCCAAGGCCTACGACAAGTCCGACGCGGCCAAGAGCGACGAGCGCGCCGCCGCAAAGAAGCAGTTCGACAGCGAGAAGCCCACGGTCATCGCCATCATGAACGAGACGTTCTCGGATCTGTCGATCTACCAGAACATGCGCGCCGGCTACGAGGGTCCGCAGTACTTTAAGAGCCTGTCCAACTGCCTCAGCCGCGGCAAGCTCTACGTGAGCGCCTACGGCGGCGGCACCGCCAATACCGAGTTTGAGTTTATGACCGGCAACTCCATGGCCAACCTGGGCTCGGGCGTGTACCCCTACACCATCTACAACATGGAAACGACCGGGAACCTGGCAGAGCAGTTCAAATCGCTCGGCTATTCCACCACGGCTATGCACCCCAATCACGCAACCAACTGGAACCGCGAGAACGTCTACAAGGACTTTGGCTTTGACCAGTTCCTGTCCATCAACGATTTCCAGGGAGCCGACACCTTGCGCGGCATGGTGACCGACCAGGCTACCTACGACAAGATTCTTGAGCTGCTCGACCAGAACGCCGATCCGCAGTTTATCTTCGACGTGACCATGCAGAACCACTCGGGCTACGATACGGGTCTGCTGCCGGTCGATAAGCAGATGCACCTGAATATCGACACGACCGATCTGGATGCCAAGACCGTCGAGGACGGCACGCTCTCCGATGTCGACGAGTATGTCTCGTGCATCGAGCAGTCCGACCAGGCGCTTCGCTACTTCCTAAACGCCCTGAGCAAGCTCGACCGTAAGGTAGTCGTGGTGTTCTGGGGCGACCACCAGCCGTTCTTCCCGTCCAAGTTCAACGACAAGTGGTTTACCGGCGAAGACGACGCCACGCACCAGGAACGTCTGTGGCAGACCGACTACATCATCTGGGCCAACTACGACGTTGCCGGCTGCGACCAGACGAGCGAGGTCGACGACCTGTCCACCAACTACCTGTCCACCCAGCTCATGCAGCTAATCGGCGCGCCGCTGACCGACTACCAGAAAGCGCACGTGACGCTGCGCGAGTCGCTGCCCGCTATCAACTCGGTGGGCTACGAGGACGCCAGCCTGCGCTGGGCGCTTTCCTCCAACGTCACCGGTGACGATGCCGCCGCCGCAGCCGCAACCAAGGTGCGCGAGGATTACGCCAAGATGCAGTACTACGAGATGTTCCGCGACGGCAAGAACGTGTACACCGAGCACTTCCAGACCGAGGCCAACGAGACCGACCCCAACCTGGCACCGGGTACGACCAAGATCAAGTAGCGACTAGCTGCGAGTTCATAACTGAAACGTCTGTCCGGGCGGAGGCATATAAGGTTCCCTGCTCGGACAGTCCTGCGCAAGACGAAGGCCACATTAAGTGGCCTCCTTTGCGTGCGGAACTCGCGATGAACCTTACATACCTCCGCCCGGACAGACGCCCTGTTGTTGGAGCGTGGCTTGTCTTGGGTGTATCGCCGAACATATATAAGTTGAAGGCCACGTTATGTGGCCTTCTTTGTTTGCGGAAAGTGTGTCCCGGAATTCTTGTCTGGAATGGGATGCAGTTTCCGCTTGGGACCCGATTGGGAAAGTGTGTCCCACTATTCAGCTGGATTCCGGGATGTATTTTCCGGTTGAGGCTCGTTGGGAAAGTGCGTCCCACTTTGGGGGCTGATTCTGGGACGCGGTTTCCGGTTGGCTCTCATTGGGAAAGTTCATCCCATTTCTCGGCCTAATTATGGGACGCAGTTTCCCGTTGAGGACCCTTTGGGAAAGTGCGTCCCGGTCTGGGCGCTCAAACTGGGATGGATTTTCCGGATGAGGGCTTGACGGAAAATGTGTCCCGTTCCGGGCGCTAATTGTGGGATGCAGTTTCCGCTTGCGGAGTCTCCACTCAACAGAAAACCCGGGTGGCCTGTTTTTTGGCTACCCGGGTTTTTGGGTTGTCGATATGTTCGACTGGCTACTAGTGGGTCTTGCGGCGCTTGATCAGCATGATGAGGGCTATCACTACGAGCGTTGCTCCCGCTGCTGCTGCGGTGGCGACTAGGGCGAATGTTTGGTCGCCGGTGTTTGCGAGGTTCTTCGCTGTGGTCGTAGTCTTGACCTTGGTGTCGGTCTTAGCTCCGTTGTCGGACTTGGGCTTGTCCGGGTTCGTCGGGGTCTCAGGAGTCTCGGGGTCCTTTGAGCCTTCGGAATCGGTTGGGCCGGCGGTGTTTACCAGCGTATGGTCCAGGAACTTCTTGGCGCCCGCACTTGCCTGTGAGAACAGGCGGCGCGTGCGGATCGGGGTGGCGTTCACCGTTGTGGGCGCCGTCTCCTCGGCCTCGATATTCACGAGCGTCGTGCCGGTGTCGAGGCCCACGTCGTTGTATCCCACGTGGCAGTAATACTGCGCACCGTCATCGTCTGCGGTCAGGTCAATCTCGAGCTTTGAGGCCGTTCCAGCCGCGAGGTTGCCATCGGCACCCACGAGCTTAAACTCTGTCTCGCCGCGGCCCTTGCGGTACCACATATAGGTCGGTGCCAGCCCTGTTTCGCTATCGTCGGCACCGAGTTGCTTCACATGGCCAATCGCCGAGAGCGCCAGGTGGCTTCCCGCCGTGCGCTCAACCGAAGAGTCGTATCCAAGATCCGACCCCTCCGCAGCATCCGCCGCAGGTCCGCTCACGGTCATCGTCATGCCATCGGGCATGGTCTTGACCGTGATGATTGCCGAGCGAATACCTGTTTCGGCCGTGGATCCATTCTTAACGGCGGCGATGGCGAATCGATACTCCGTATTGGGCTGCAGCCCATCCCACTTGAGCGAGGTCTGCGTGTTGTCGGCAATCTTCCAGCTATTGACGACCGCATCCGCCGCATTGCTCTGCAGCATGCCCACGCCGTAGCCAAAGCCACTCTTGTTTGCGAGTACATCGTCCCAGCTAAACGTAACGCTGGTCGAATCGACGGCGTTTGCCGTAAAGCCCGTCACGGCCGGCGCGTCGGGCATCTCGACGTCCTTAACGTCATAGCCCACGATCCAGAACTGGTCGGTGTCCTTGGTGCCGAGCTTGTCGCCCGAGTCTGCCTCGAACTTGTCGACATCCACCGCGTTGACGCCCAGACGCCACACAAAACCGTACTTGCCCTGCGCGGCCTCGGGCAGGTTGTCGACGGTGCCGCCGTATTCGGTCGATTCACTCGAGGAGTTACCCGTAGTAAAGCCGGCGTTGGCACCAAAGCACAGGCCGCCAAACAACTCGTGCTTTGCGAGCTTCGCGCCCATGACAACGCTGCCGTTCAGCGTCAAGCCGAGCTCGAGCTCCTGCTCCTTGCCCTCCTCGACTTCGATGGTCTGCTCAATGCTCGCCCCCGACTGCGCGGCGGCGCCGTTAAACCCATCGTGCGTGTAGGCGCGCGTTACGCCAGGCTTGCCCAGGCCAAAGGAATCCCCAACGGGAGTCTCGCCGTTGAGCGTTGTTTGATAGGTTCCGGGTTCTCCCGACCGGTTGGTCAAAAAGTAGCTGAGCGGCGTCATATTGTGCTGTTTGGCAATGCGGTCATAGGCCTCGACATTAACGACCGAGGTCTGCGCGCCGAGCGACACGGGCGCCGCCATCACGCCCTTGCCACCAGTTTCCTCATTTTCGATCTCATACTCGTAATAGACCATCGGAATCGTGTAGAGCACGGCCTTGTCACCCTCGCCGGCATGCGACTCATAGCTTACGCTTGCGCTGACCGTGCGCTCGCTCCGGTAGTCATAGCATCCCTCGGCGGCAAAATCGACTGAAGCGTTCATCGCGACCAGGGGCGGACCGGTCTGCACCTCGACGGCAACGCCCAACTCGGCGCCAATGGTATAGCCCTGGGATGTCCCCGTGCCCTTTTCCTCTCCGTATGACGTGCCGCCCAACACCAGATAGCCGTATGCCTGCTCCAGATCCTCAACATAGGGCGCATCCTGCAGCACGGCAAGCACGCGCGGGTTGGTATAGACCTTGTAGCGGTCCTTGTACGTGATCCTGACGCTGTCGTTGTCGACATCGGGCAGCGCGAGCGAGATAAATGTGCCGTAGGTAGTGCCGCGACGGTTGCTCTCGCTAATCACCTGCTCCTCGCCGCGGCGCACCTTTCCGTTCTCGTCGAGCGAAAAATGCGAGGCGGTCATCCAATAGTAGTCATCGTTCTTGCGCAGGTCCTCGTCGCGGTGCTTGCCCACCACGGCGATAAAGCTCTCGTTATAGCGGTCCGAACCCGAGACGCTGCCCGCCTTGACGTCGCTGATCCACACCTGCTCTATACCCTTGTGGTCATGCTTGTTGCTGCTGTTGTATTGCTGACCGCCTGTCTCTTATACACATCTCCGAGCCCACGAGACTAGGCATGATCTCGTA
>URVF01000076.1 GCA_900551185.1 uncultured Collinsella sp.
ATCTACACGCGTAAGATCGTCGGCAGCGTCAGATGTGTATAAGAGACAGGCGAGAGACGGGCCGGGGAAGCCCGACATCCACTCCGCGACCTCGCCCCACGGGTTGCCGCGGAACCTCCTCGTCACTGCCTCGCCCGTCTCCGCGTCGAGCGCGCAGACGGTGGTGGACCTGAGGTGTACGTCCATTCCGAAGGCGGTAGAATATCTAGGCACGGGAGCCTCCCAACCTCGTTGCGGCGCGGCTGCGCCTCTGGCACTTCAACAACATTGTCGCAGCCCCGACCCGCGGTCACGAGCGGGGGCTCCTGTCGTTTCCGTGCCCTTGGATTGGGTCATAGTGTCTGTCCGTCCTCTACCTGCGGCGTTGCCTTGCTCCGGATGCGGTAGTCATTGGGGACGTTCTTAAATGACTAGTCAAAGGGGACACTCTTGCGGCACTTGGCAGTTGGGGACGCTCCTTTTGTGCCGGCACTTTGGGACACTCCTTGTCAGGAGAGTGATGCGAGGTGCTCGTCCTATGCTTTACCGAGATAAAGTGAACGTGTAGATTCGTAACCCACTCGCAACCGTTCTATGGCACGATATTGAACGAATGTATGCTATGCGCCCAAATCTTTTGGGCAGAGTGGGAGACAGTATGGTCAAGCTGTACGAGGACGGCATCTACCTGCGCGGCGGCAGCGAGATTGTGCCTGCGGCCGAGGCTGCCGAGCGCGGTATTACGCAGACACCCGAGGATGCCAAGCGTGGCACCATCGCGTATTCGATCCTCCAAGCACACAATACGTCCGGCAACCCCGAGGCGCTCAAGATTCGCTTCGATGCCATGGCGAGCCACGACATCACCTTTGTCGGCATCATCCAGACGGCGCGCGCCTCGGGCATGGAACAGTTCCCACTGCCCTACGTGCTCACCAACTGCCATAACTCGCTGTGCGCCGTGGGCGGCACCATCAACGAGGACGACCACGTCTTTGGCCTTTCAGCGGCCAAGAAGTACGGCGGCATCTTCGTCCCGCCGCACATCGCCGTCATCCATTCCTTTATGCGTGAGAACTTCGCCGGTTGCGGCAAGATGATCTTGGGCTCCGACTCGCACACCCGCTACGGCGCCTTGGGCACCATGGCCGTGGGTGAGGGCGGCGGCGAGTTGGCCAAGCAGCTGCTGCGTGACACCTACGACGTCGCCTATCCCGGCGTTGTCGCCATCTACCTCACGGGCGCCCCGCGCCCCGGCGTCGGCCCGCACGACGTGGCGCTCGCCATCATCCGCGCCGTCTTTGCCAAGGGCTACGTCAAGAACAAGGTCATGGAGTTTGTGGGCCCCGGCATCGCGAGCATGACGACCGACTACCGTAACGGCGTCGATGTCATGACCACCGAGACCACCTGCCTGTCGAGCATCTGGGCCACCGACGAGGACACGCACACGTTTCTGACCATGCACGGCCGCGGCGACGACTACCGCGAGCTCAAGCCCGCCGATGTTGCCTACTACGACGGCTGCGTCGAGGTCGATCTGTCGAGCATCAAGCCCATGATCGCGCTGCCGTTCCATCCTTCCAACGGCTTCGAGATTGACGAGCTCAACGAGAACCTCGAGGACATCCTGCACGAGGTGGAGCTCGAGGCCGCCAAGATCGGCGAGGGCAAGACGCACTTTAGCCTGCTCGACAAGATCGTCGACGGCAAGCTGCACGTGCAGCAGGGCGTTATCGCCGGCTGCTCGGGCGGTAACTACGACTCCGTGGTTCAGGCCGCCCGCGTGCTCAAGGGCGCCAACACCGGCTGCGGCGAGTTCTCGCTGTCGGTCTACCCCACGAGCCAGCCCGTGGCACTCGAGCTTACACGCCGCGGCTACATCTACGACCTTATGGAGGCCGGCGCAATCGTGCGCACGGCATTCTGCGGCCCGTGCTTCGGCGCCGGCGACACGCCTGCCAACAACGGCCTGTCCATCCGCCACACTACGCGCAACTTCCCCAACCGCGAGGGTTCCAAGCCGGGTAATGGCCAGCTGAGCGCCGTGGCCCTGATGGACGCCCGTTCCATTGCGGCGACGGCTGCCAACGGCGGCGTCCTGACGCCGGCGACCGATCTGCCCGAGGAGACTTGGGACGAGGCCTGCGAGTACACCTTTGACGACGCGCCGTACAAAAAGCGTGTGTACTGGGGCTTTGGCAAGGCGGAGCCTGCCGACGAGCTGGTCGAGGGTCCCAACATCAAACCGTGGCCCGCGATGGAGCCTCTCGGCGACGATATCCTGCTCAAGGTGTGCTCCAAGATCATGGACCCGGTCACCACGACCGACGAGCTCATTCCTTCGGGTGAGACGAGCTCCTTCCGCTCCAACCCGCTGGGCCTGGCCGAGTTTACGCTCAGCCGCCGCGACCCGGCTTACGTGGGCCGCTCCAAGGAAGTCGACGCCGTGGAGAAGCGCCGCGTTGCCGGCGAGGCAGCAGGCGACTTGGCGGCGCTCGATGCCGAGCTTGCTGGTGTGTTTGAGGCGCTGGTCGGCGCGGGTGTCGCTGCCGACGCCAAGGCGACCGAGTACGGCTCCATGCTCTATGCCAAGAAGCCCGGTGACGGTTCTGCCCGCGAGCAGGCTGCGAGCTGCCAGCGCGTAATTGGCGGTCTGGCAAACATCGTCCACGAGTACGCCACCAAGCGCTATCGCTCCAATGTGATGAACTGGGGCATGGTGCCCTTCCAGATGGAGGCCGAGCCCAACTTTGAGGTGGGCGACTACGTCTTTGTGCCGGGTATCCGCGCCGCGCTCGATGGCGACCTGAAGGACATCGCCGCCTACGTGGTGCGCGCCGACGGCACGGTCGAGCAGATTGAGCTCTACATTGCCGATATGACGGCAGAGGAGCGTGCCATCGTCAGGGCCGGCTGCCTGATCAACTACAACAAGTTCAAGGCCGCTACCGCGACGTTCTCGTTGGGTCTTGAGGGACGCCAAAAATAGACCTGCTTGATGCCGCCTCTGTTTATTGGGGCGGCTTCTTTTTGTCGAAAACCACCACATTGGGGCCTGTCTCTTTCGTGGTGGTGGGGGGCGAGCTCGATGCTGCCGTGCTCGCTGAACGACATTCTAATGAGCGTCTCTACAGGATTTCATCTGGGCTGGCGGGCTTGGTTGTTTTGGGGATGCCGAGTTTGGATGACGCGAAATCGTCAACATTGTCCTTAATTCCGTCTTTGGTGTAGACAGTGACCATATAGGTGCTGTGTCCGAATTCGCTCTTGTCGCGTGTTGCCCAGGCATCCCAGTAGGCGGCCCCGTTTCGCCCTTTGATTTTTCCGACACGGCGGAGTTCTGTTCGCTTTAATTTCCGGTTGCTATAGATGGTTCGACCGGCCTCCTCGGTGAGCCCGCACTGTCCAAGCATCTTGTCGAGGACTTGGTTCATGTGGCGCTCATCGGTGTTTGGTGCGTAGTCGTAGGCGAGGGTGATGGAGTCGAGTGGCTGGTCGTCGATCAGATAGTTTAGCGCCTGAGGTTCAAGGCAGAAATAGGGGGAGCATCCGTCGACCTTGCCGAGCAACGGTAACTTGGACTGCCAACTTCCGGTGGGAATTGCATATTCGTAGAACACGCCACGGCAGACAAAGGAGAGCGAGGTGGCACGCGAGCCGGCGTCGATCATCCCGCAAAGATCGAAGGGCGAGGCGATACCAAAAGAAAAGGGCGTGATGACGATAAGGAAGAGCATCACGATGGGTATGGCGAGAATGGCGATGACGTTGCGACCGGTGGAATGAGACGGCTTCATATGCGCTCCTCGAGACAAAGATCTGTTGAGGATAGGCAGAAATGGATATGTTCAGAGAACAATTCAAGTTTAATCTCATGGCGCGAGATGGTCGACCGTTAGCGTCGAAAACCACCACAAAGGTGCCTGTCCCCCTTGTGGTGGTGAGGAGCACGCGGCTTCTTTTGGTAATAGTGCTGGCTGGCGATATCATTAGTGCAGGTGGCGAAGGCTTGCATTGTGAGGTGCTTTACTGTGAGAAGTCCTGCCCGTATTGGATTGATTGTTTTGGCGCTTGCGATCACCGTGGTTGGCATGGGTGCTGTCAGCATGGCGTTTCTACCTGCTGCGGTGACGGAGCCGGTGGTCAAGCCTGTGACTCAATCTGTCGAACTTCTGACCGGCGCCGCCAAGTCCGAGACCATTACCGTTGATTTTGATGAGCAACCGGCTGCGCTGGGCATTAGTAATTATCCAAGTATTCAGCTTGGGGCTATGCGTTATGCCACGGATTCTAGTCTGATCGACAGGGCGTCCGAGCTGCTCAGGGGCAAAACCTTTAAGCGCTGGTATGGATATGCGTCCTATCGGGCAAAAGCGAACGACATGGTTGGCGGATGCCACTCGTCCATCGAGTTGGACACCGCGAATGGCGCCAAGTTATGTGATGTCTCGTACGATCCTGGCTACGAGGGCAATGAGGGGCCGGGCATCTACATCTTGGACGGCGATGCCGCCTATGTCATGGAGGGCAACCAGGCCGAGCTCAACGATTTTATGGGTCAGTGCATTCAGGATGCCTATGAACAGACCTGCTTGCCCGACCCGCAGACTGCACGCGATAGTGGGTCTGCCCGTACATGGCTGTTCGAGGATGAGATGCCCTGGAACGCCGAATCGGGAAGCACGGGCTCGGCAAGTAAATAGAGGCTGCAACCACCACAAAGGTGCCTGTCCCCTTTGTGGTGGTTTGTATGTCGTGGAAACACTCAGAAAATCTTATATATAGAGACTTAGATTTGTGTATAAGATCGAGCAAAGCTGGCAACAATACTTCTCGAACAACGTGAAGCCGCCCCGTAGGGCGGCCGCCCCAAGAGAGGTGATTCCATGAGAATCGATAAGCTAGCTATGACGTCGCGCGAGGCGCTGCAGACCGCCATGAGCACGGCTGCCGACGCGCAGGCCGGCGCGGTGGAGCCGATTCACCTGCTGTCTGCCCTGCTCGGTGCCGGCGAGCGCAATATCTCCGTGATTATCGAGCGCATCGGTGCCGATCCGGCTCAGCTCGCACGCTCCACGCAGGATGCCATCGACCACGCGCCCAAGGTTTCGGGCGAGGGTCAGCAGATGGGCCTGTCCAACGAGCTCGTCCGCGTCATCGAGAAGGCCGAGAAGAAGGCCACCAAGATGGGCGACAGCTTTGTGGTGACTGAGCATCTGCTGATGGCGCTTGCCGAGGACAAGGGCGAGGCGGGCCGCGTGCTGCGCGACGCCGGCGTCACCAAGGAGCGCATCGAGCGGGTCTACGAGGAACTGCGCGGCGATGACCGCGTGACGTCTGCCGAGGATAAGACGCAGTTTGAGGCGCTGGAGCAGTACGGACGCAATATCTGCGACCTTGCCCGCGCCGGCAAGCTCGACCCGGTCATCGGCCGTACCGACGAGATCCGTCGTACCATCCAGGTCCTGTCCCGCCGCACCAAGAACAACCCCGTGCTCATCGGTGAGCCGGGCGTCGGTAAAACGGCTATCGTCGAGGGCATCGCCCAGCGTATCGTGGCCGGCGACGTGCCGAGTACGCTGCGCGACCGCGACCTCATCGAGCTCGACATGAGCGCGCTGGTCGCCGGCGCCAAGTACCGCGGTGAGTTCGAGGACCGCTTGAAGGCCGTGCTCAAGGAAGTACAGAAGTCCGAAGGTAAGGTCATCCTGTTCATCGATGAGCTCCACACCATCGTGGGCGCGGGTGCCACCGAGGGCTCCATGGACGCCGGCAACATCCTGAAGCCGGCGCTTGCCCGTGGCGACTTGCACGCGATCGGCGCGACTACGCTCGACGAATACCGCAAGTACATCGAGAAGGACGCGGCGCTCGCCCGTCGTTTCCAGACCGTGATGGTCAGCGAGCCTACCGTCGAGGACACCATTTCGATTCTGCGTGGCCTCAAGGAGAAGTACGAGATCTTCCACGGCGTACACATCACCGATAGCGCGCTCGTGGCAGCTGCCGACCTCTCCGATCGCTACATCGCTGACCGCTTCCTGCCCGACAAGGCCATCGACCTGGTCGACGAGGCCGCAAGCCGCCTGCGCATGGAGCTCGACAGCATGCCGGTCGAGATCGACGCCACCACGCGTCAGCTCACCCAGCTGCAGATCGAGGAGCAGGCACTCATGAAGGAGACCGACGACGCCTCCAAGGAGCGTCTGGAGGCCCTGCGCCAGGAGATTGCCGAGGTCCAGGAAAAGCTCAACGTGCAAAAGGCCGGCTGGCTCAACCAAAAGAACGCCATCGACCACGTGCAGGAGCTCAAGGGGCAGCTCGACGAGGCCAAGAGCGAGGAGGAGCGTGCGACGCGCAACGGCGATTTAGGTCGTGCGTCCGAGCTGCGCTACTCCGTGATTCCGGGCCTGCAGCAGCAGATTCAGGATTCCGAGGCTGCGCTCGAGGCACAAAAGCAGCAGGACGGCGAGGGCCTCAACGAACAGGTGACCTCCGATGAGATCGCCGAGGTCGTGAGCGCCTGGACCGGCGTGCCTGTGTCCAAGATGATGCAGGGCGAGCTCGACAAGTTGAAGGGCCTGGAGGGCGAGCTGCACAAGCGCGTCATCGGTCAGGACGAGGCCGTCTCCGCCGTTGCCGCGGCCGTGCGCCGCAGCCGTGCGGGTCTCTCCGATCCGGACAAGCCCATCGGCAGCTTCTTCTTCCTGGGCCCCACCGGCGTGGGTAAGACCGAGCTCGCCAAGGCGCTGGCCGAGTGCCTGTTCGATGACGAGCGTGCGCTCGTGCGTATCGACATGTCCGAGTACATGGAGAAGTTCAGCGTCCAGCGTCTGATCGGTGCGCCCCCGGGATACGTGGGTTACGACGAGGGCGGCCAGCTCACCGAGGCCGTGCGCCGTCGTCCGTACTCCGTGATCTTGCTCGACGAGATGGAGAAGGCTCATCCGGATGTCTTTAACGTGCTGTTGCAGGTGCTCGACGACGGCCGTCTGACCGATGGCCAGGGTCGCCAGGTGTCCTTCAAGAACACGATTATCATCATGACGTCCAACGTGGGCTCCAAAGCCATCGCCGATCTGTCCGGTAAGGACGAGGAGGAGATGCGCCATCAGGTCGACGCTGCCATGGCTCAGACCTTCCGTCCCGAGTTCCTCAACCGTATCGACGATATCGTGGTGTTCCATCCGCTCGGCATGGCGCAGATTGAGAAGATCGTCGACATCCAGCTTGCCGACGTCCGCGCACGCCTGGCCAAGGAGCGCATGACGCTTGCCATCACCCCGGCGGCCAAGCAGATGCTCGCCGTGGGCGGCCTGGACCCCGTGTTCGGTGCCCGTCCTGTCTCTTATACACATCTCCGAGCCCACGAGACTAGGCATGATCTCGT